>NZ_BPRD01000094.1 GCF_022179745.1 Methylorubrum podarium | reverse complement strand
GCGGCCCGCCTCGTCCTTCAGCGCGCCGTACTTGACGGCGTTGGTGGTCAGCTCGTGCAGGGCGAGGGCGAAGTTCTGCACCTGCTCCGAGGTCAGCAGCACCTTGGGACCCGAGATCGTGATGCGCTGCGGCGAGGCGCTGGTATAGGCCGCGAGCTCCGCGTGCACGAGGGCGCTGACCTCGACGGTGTCGTTGCCGGACCGGCTGAGCAGGGCCTGGGCCCGGCCCAGTGCGTTCAGCCGGGTGGTGAAATTCTCCACCGGCGCCCCCTGCCCGACGGTGCGGGTCGCGAGCGAGGTGACGACGCCAAGGAGGTTGCGCGAGCGGTGCTGCAACTCCTTGACGAGCACGTCCTGGCGCTCGGCGGCCCGCTTGGCATCGGTGACGTCGGAGGTGATGCCGCCGACGCGGTGCACCTGCCCCTTGTCGTCGAACAGCGGGAAGTTGGCGTTGGCGAGCCAGCGCTCCTCGCCGTCGCTCGGCCGGCGGATGCGGAAGATGTGGGACACCCGCTCGCCCGCCCGCACGCGGCGGAAGGCCTCGAGCACGGCCTTGCGGTCCGCCCGCGCGATGAGCTTCAGCCAGGATCGCAGCGGATCCTGGCCGGGATCGTCGAGGGCGGTGCCGTACAGCATCTCGAAGGCCGGGCCCGCATACTCGAAGCCCAGGGTCCGCGCGTTCCGGATCCAGAGCACGTCCGAGGACGCGTCCGCGAACTGGCGGAACCGCGCCTCGCTCTCCCGCAGGGCCGCCTCGGCCTGTTTGCGCGCGGTGATGTCGACGAAGGTGATGACGACGCCCGCGATGAAGTTGTCGACGCTGCGATACGGCAGGACGCGGACCATGTAGCGCGTCCCCGTCTGCGGGTTCTCGATCTCGCGCTCGGAGCTGTTGAGGGTGCGCAGGACGCGGCGGGCGTCGTCCTGCAGCTCCTCGTAGGCGATGCGGGACTTGATGTGGGCGAGGGGACGGCCGGCATCCGATTCGACGAGGTGGAACAGCTCCGCCGAGGCCGGCGTGAAGCGCATGACGCGCAGGTCGTTGTCGAGGAAGACGGTGGCGATCTGCGTGCTTTCGAGGAAGTTCTTGAGGTCGCTGTTGATGCGGCCGAGTTCCTGCACCCGCAGCCCGAGCTCGCCGTTGACGGTGGTCAGCTCCTCGTTGACCGATTGCAGCTCCTCCTTCGAAGTCTGCAGCTCCTCGTTGGCCGATTGCAGCTCCTCGTTCAGCGACTGGTACTCCTCGTTCGAGGCCTTCAGCTCCTCGTTGGTGCTCTCCGCCTCCTCGGCGATGGCCTGCAGCCGGTCCTTGTTCTCGCGCAGCTCCGCTTCGAGCTCCCGGATGCGGTCGCGCTGGTCCTGGGACGAGGACGACGCGTCCGCGTCGGCGGCGGCCGTCCCGCCGTCCTTGAACAGCACGAAGAAGTGCCGGCCGGGGCTGGCCGTGTCCTTCACCGGCTCGACCACGAGCTCGACCAGCAGGCTCTGCCCGTCCTGCTCGATCCGCCGGTTGGGGAGGTGGATCGTCCGCCCGTCCTCGGCCGCGCGCACCAGCGCCGCGCGCAGGTCGAGGCGCAGGTCCGGATGCGCCAGCTGCATCAGGTTGAGCGAGGCGGCGCCCCCGGCCGGATCGATGTAGCGCCCGGTCCGCCCGGAGAAGTGCAGCACCGTGTAGGTCTCGTCCACGATCACGTAGGCCGGCGTGTAGCGTTCCACGAAGCGCTCGGCCCGCTGCGCCAGCGAGGGCTCGACCGTGCGGACGGCCAGCCCCGAGGCCGGCCGGTGCTCGAGCCGCGGAGAGGACACGGCGAAGGGGAAGTCGGGCAGGATCCGGCTGTGCGTCTCCAGCCGGCGGAAGATGCGCGAGCGCGCCTCGATCGGGCCGAACAGGTTGGTGTGCCGGGAGACGTTCTCGGAATTGCCGAGGAACAGCACGCCCTCCGGCTTCAGCGCGAAGTGGAAGACCGGGATGACGCGGCTCTGCAGCTCGGCGTCGAGATAGATCAGCAGGTTGCGGCAGGAGATGAGGTCGAGGCGGGAGAAGGGCGGATCCTTGATGATGCTGTGCTGGGAGAAGATGCACATCTCCCGCACTTCCTTGACGATGCAGTAGGTGTTGCCCTCCCGCACGAACCAGCGCGCGAGCCGCTCGGGGCTGACGTCGCGCACGACCGACTCGGCGTAGCGGGCCGAGCGCGCCGCCGCGAGGGCCCGGCCGTCGAGGTCGGTCGCGAAGATCTGGACCTGCGGCACCTCTTCGAGCGTCGCCATGTGCTCGCGCAGCAGGATGCCGAAGGAGTAGGCCTCCTCGCCGGTTGAGCAGCCGATGATCCAGATCCTCAGCGGATCGCTGCGGGTCTTCCCCTCGAACAGCTTCGGGATCACGCTGCGTTCGAGGAGCTCGAACTCCTTCGTGTCGCGGAAGAACTGCGTCACGCCGATCAGGAGGTCGTTGAAGAGCTCCTGGGCCTCGCCCGGCTGCGCCCGCAGATAGTCGACGTAGGCGGCGTTGTCGTCGATCTGGGCGACCTGCATCCGCCGCTGGATGCGGCGCATGAAGGTGCCCTCCTTGTAGCCGTGGAAGTCGTGGCCGGTCTTGTTGCGCAGCACCGCCGCGATGCTGGCCAGCACCGTCGAGGCCTCGGCCTCGTCGAGATGCGCGTCCGGACCGGTCTTCGAACCGAGCTGGCGGATGCTGGCCCGGATCCGCTCGGCCAGGGGCTCGATCGGCAGCACGGCATCCGCCAGCGCGGCGGGGATGTTGCTCGCGGCGAGTTCGCCGGCGCGCGACTCCTCGGTCTCCTCCGCGAAGGCGATGCCGCCCATCTCCTTCACGGCCTTGAAGCCGAGGGTTCCGTCGGATCCGGTTCCGGCGAGGACGACCGAGATGGTGCGCCCGTCCATCTCGCCCACCAGCGAGACGAGGAAGCTGTCGATCGTCCCGCGCTCGCCGAAGCGCTGCTCGGCGGGACGAAGCTGGAAGTGGTCGCCCTCGATGCTGACGATGACGTTGGGCTCCGGCAGGTAGACCCGGCCCGGCACCAGCGGCATGGTCCGCTCGATGACGCTCACCTCGTGGCCGGCCGCCGCCAGGGCATGGCCGAACGCGGCCGCGTCGAGCGTTTCCCGGTGCTGCAGCACGACGATGATGGCCGTGTCGGGCCGGGGCGGAAGCGCCTGCAGCAGATGCACGAGCGAGCGCGTGTTCGCGGCCGAGGCGCACAGGGCGACGACGATCGGCCTGCCGTCCCGGGGGCCGGCCTCCTCGGAGGACTCCACCATCACCGCCTCCAGCCGCAGCGGACCCGTGCGCGCGCTCCGGCACAGCCTCTAGGACGATGCGGCGGGCGCTGGCCAGTCCGAAACCGATCGCGGCGGCGCGCCGCGTCCCACCGCGCGGTGCCCGCGCTCGGCAATGGGGCCGGATCGGACGAGCGCACGCGCTATTCCTCCTGCTCGCCCCCGGGGTCGATGTCGCCGTCCGCCGGCTCGGGTGAGGGCAGGGTCTGAAGGACGGCCCGGCGGATCACGTCGGCGTGTCGGCGGTACTCGGCCGCGCGCTCCTCGTAGAGCGCGCTGACCGCCGGGCGCCCGGCCTTGCGCCCGTCGCTGGCCATGCGCCGGACGAGTTCGGCCCGTTCCTCGACGATGCGCAGGGCCACCCGCAGGGCCTCGTCGATCGATCCCTCCTGCTGCTTGGCCACCGCCTCGGCGGTGTAGGCGTGGCCGACTTGGCAGCGGAAGCGCAGCGGCTTGCCGTCCCGCACCTCGGAGAGCACGCCGCCGCAATGCGGGCAGGACATCGCGGCGGGATCGGCGATGCGGCGCAGGACGTCGCTGTCGATCCGCTCGCCCGCGGCGATGTCGACTTCGAGCCGGATCTCGGGCGGGACGGGCAGGGGCGGGCCGGCGGCGTCGCGCACGAGGTCCGACAGGACGTCGCCGATGCCGGCCGCGGGCAGGGTGAGATCGACCTCCATGGCGGAGAGGGCGCTGCGCGGCATCTCGTCGGCGATCGCCTCCGCGGGATCCTGCACGAGCGTGATGCCGCCGCAGCGCTTGATCGCCTCGAGACCCGAGACGCCGTCGTTGAGCAGCCCGCTCAGGAGCACGCCGATCACCCGCGGGCCGTACTGCGCGGCGGCGGAGCGGAACAGGGGATCGATCGAGGGCCGCGCCATGTTCTCGCGGGGGCCGCGGCCGAGCTTGATCCGGTCCCCATCGAGGATGAGGTGATGGTCGGGCACGCCGAGATAGATGTTGCCCGGGCGGATCGCCATGCCGTCGGCGGCCGGGTGGACCGGGATGTGGGCGACCGCCGACGTGACGGTCGCGAGCAGGCCGAGGCTGCGCGCGGGGATGTGCAGCACGATGAAGACCGCCGCCGGCAGATCCTGCGGCAGGGCGCCGAGGATCGCCCTGAGCGGGACGGTGGCACCGGACGATCCGCCGATGACGATGACGTCGCGATTGCTCAAGCCGCCCTGCTCCGCGCTCCGCCGAAACCCGGCCGCGGAGCATCCGGCCTGCGGAGGCCGCGTGCCGGGGCCACTTCCGGATAGGTTGCGATCCGAGGGAAGGTTCCGCCGGAGGCCGCGGGCGTCCGGAAAAGGGGTCCGCCCGGCCCGAGCTCCGACCACCTCCGGCACCTCGGCCCCAGGATTCGCAAGCTTCTCAGGCTTGTCACGGAAGCCTGATCCTATCACCACTCTGCATGTCCCCTCGAGGTGGCGCCGACGATGCCCGACCGACGCCCACCGCACGATGCCGATCTCGAGGCGGTCCGCCGCGAACTCGCCGACAGCCACGCCGTCGTCCGCGGGCCGGTCCGGGCCGCGATGTCCGTGCCGGCTCGATCCTGAGCCGTGGCCGGAACCGGTGCCTCCCGAGGAAACATGGCTTGGCGTGCAGGGCTGACATGAGCGGTCCGGGGAGCAGGATGTCTCGCGGCCTCCGCGCAGGACGAGCGCGCTCCGCTGCGCTGGCCGCCCTCCTGCTGTCGGGCTTCGCGGCCGTCGCGCAGCCGGTGCTCGACGTTCCGGGCGAGGCCGCCCGCATCGCGAGCGAAGGGTTGTCCATCGGCTCCGATGCCGGCGCGGGCGGCGATCCCCAGACCTCCGTCGCCCAGCCGGTCTTCTCGGCCCAGCGCTCGGCGGAGGTGACGAGCACGATCGAGGATCTGCTGGGCCCGGCGGGGGACCCCGGCGGCTTCCGCGCCTTCCTGCGCACCCGCGGGATCACCTACGATCTGATCTACTTCACCGAGGCCGTCCACACCGCGCGCGGCGGCAAGCGGCGCGGCACCGCGACGCTCGGCATGGTCGACATCGACGTCGACGTCGATCTCGACACCCTGGTGGGCTGGAAGGGAGGCGCGCTCCACACGACGTTCTACCAGATCCACGGCAGCGGCGCGTCGCGCTCCTATATCGGCAACCTGCTCACCGTGAGCGACATCGAGGCCCTCTCGGCCTCGCGCCTCAACGAGCTGTGGTTCGAGCAGAGCCTGTTCGACGGCCGCCTCGCTGTGCGCGTCGGGCAACTCGCCACCGACACCGAGTACATGATCAGCCAGACCGGCATCCTGTTCACCAACGGATCCCTCGGCTGGGCCGGGATCCTGGCGAGCAACCTCCGGGGCGGCGGGCCGTCCTACCCGCTCGCCTCGCCGGGCGTGCGGGTGAAGATCGTGCCCAACGCCAACCTGTCCTTCCAGGCCGGTCTCTAC
Source organism: Methylorubrum podarium (assembly GCF_022179745.1). Classification (GTDB taxonomy): domain Bacteria; phylum Pseudomonadota; class Alphaproteobacteria; order Rhizobiales; family Beijerinckiaceae; genus Methylobacterium; species Methylobacterium podarium. The sequence continues at coordinate 9,143 of NZ_BPRD01000094.1, read as the reverse complement.
GACGGCGATCCGGGCGGACCCGACCGCTTCGGCCGCGAGCCCGATCCGCAGCGGCGCAACCGCACCGGCACCCGCTTCCCGCTCACCGACCCGGCGCTCGCCATCGCGGAGGTGTCCTACGCCTACAACATCGCGCCGGGCTCGGCGGGCGAGCCGGGCACGGTGACGCTCGGCGGCTGGTACCAGTTCGGCCGCTTCAACGCGCTCAACCGCGACACGGAGGGCCGGTCGCTGGCCGATCCGGAGAGCTCGGGGGTCGGGCGCCGGCTGAGCGGCGACAGCGGGATCTACGGGGTCATCGACCAGACCGTCTACCGCGAACCGGACGACCCCAACGACGGCGCCAGCGTGTTCCTGCGCGCCTCGGGCTCGCCCGGCGACCGCAACCTGATCGATTTCTACCTCGATGCCGGCATCGCCTACAGGGGCCTGTTCCGCGGCCGCTCGGACGACACGATGGGCCTCGCGGTCGGCTACGCCCGGATCTCCGACGCCGTCCGCCGTCTCGACGCCGAGGCCGCCATCCTCGGCGGCGTCCCGGGCCCGCGCCGCAGCATGGAGACGGTGGTCGAGGCGACCTACCAGGCGGTGCTCGGGCCGGGCCTCGCCCTGCAGCCGAGCATCCAGTACGTGTTCAAGCCCGGCGGCGGCATCAGCAACCCGCGCGATCCGGACGGCGCGCGGATCCGCAATGCCGCCGTGTTCGGCCTGCGCGCCACGATCCGCTACTGAGCGCTCCCGGCCGCTCTCAGTCGCGCGGCGGGCGGATGCCGAGGCCGCGGATCAGCGCGAAGACCGCGAGCGCCGAGACGACGGCGACCGTGATGGCGACCGAGGAGCCGCTCTCGTTCTCGGCAAGCGGCAGGCCCTTGGTGTTCATGCCGAACAGGCCGGTCACCAGCGTCGGCGGCAGGAACAGGGCGGTCAGCACCGACAGGGTGTAGAGCTGCCGGTTGGAGGCCTGGGCGAGGTAGGAGGCCAGCTCCTCCTGCATCAGGCGGGAGCGGTCGGCGAGCATCACCATGTCGCGGTCGAGGGCGTCCAGCCGCTGCGCGATCCGGACGGCGGCGGTGACGGCGGCGGCCGGAATCTGCTCGTCGGACGCGGCCGTCTCCAGACGGTGGAAGACGGCGCGCAGCCCCAGGAGCTGCCGATGAAGCCGCACCGCGTCGCGGCGGATCGGGCCGAGCCGCCGCCGCTCGCCGCGCACGCGCTCGTCGAGGATGTGGTCCTCGATCTCGTCGAGTTCGTCGGCGAGGCGACCGCCCGTCTCCACCATCGCGGTGACGACCTGCCCGACGATGATCTCGAGAAGTTGGACGGGCGCGAGGATGCACTGCCCGTCCGCCGCCGCATCGCGGGCGAGGTCGGGCCCGACGACGGGGTGCCGGCGGCCGCTCACCAGGAGGCGCGGCCCCATCACGAAATGCAGGCGGCCGCCGGCATCGACCTTGGCCCTCTCGTCCCTCTCGCGGACGAGATCGGCCACGACGCCGCCGATATGGCCGTCCTCGACCAGGAGGCGCTGGTGCGGGTCGCTGGCGAAGGCGGCGGCCGTCAGGTGCCGCGGACCGAGCCGGCCCTCGGCGACGAGATCGGCCAGCCGCACGTCGTTCAAGTTGAAGTGCAGCCAGAGGAAACCCTCGCCGAAGCCCCCCGGAGCGGGCAGCCCCTCCTCGTGATCGACGAGGTGGCCGCGGCCGCCCTCGTCGAAGCGCATGGCCCAGAGAAGGCCCGGGAGCGCCGGCTCGTCGCAGAGGAGACGGGCCGGCCGTGTCGATGCCGCGGCCATCCCGGCTCAGAACAGGCGCGAGAAGATCACGTAGAGCGTGCCGGACAGGAGCATGGCCACCGGCAGGGTCAGCACCCAGGCCATGGCCAGGTTGCGCAGGGTCGAGAGCTGCAGGCCGGACCGGTTGGCCGCCATGGTGCCGGCCACGCCCGACGACAGAACGTGCGTGGTCGAGACCGGGAGGCCGAACATGTCGGCCGCGCCGATCGTGCCGGCCGCGACCAGCTCCGCCGAGGCCCCCTGCGCGTAGGTCAGGTGGGTCTTGCCGATCTTCTCGCCGACGGTGATCACGATGCGCTTCCAGCCGACCATGGTGCCGAGGCCGAGGGCGATCGCGACGGCGACCTTGACCCAGGTGGGGATGAAGCGCGTCGCCTCGTCGAGGCTCTTCTTGTAGGCGTTGAGCGTGCCGATCTCGGCCGAGGAAAGCTCGCTCTCCTTGTCCTTCATCAGGAAGCGGACCGCCTCGGAGGCGAGGTACATGTCGTTGCGGGTGTTGCCGACCGCCTCGGCTGGCACCTTCGCGAGGGTGCCGTACTGATCGACCTGCTCGCCGATCTGCTTGATCAGGACCGAGAGCGACGGATAGGTGCCGCCCTCGATCTTGTGGGCGGCGACGTAGGCCGTCACCGCCGGGCGGGGATCGCCGATGATGTCGTAGCCGGCCGCCTTCTTCGCCACCACCTCGGAGGCCGCCTGCGAGGTCATCCGGAACTGCGCCACCGAGGAATCCGGCAGGGCGCGGTTGAGGGCGTAGGCGGTCGGCACGGTGCCGATCAGGATGAGCATGATCAGGCCCATGCCCTTCTGCCCGTCGTTCGAGCCGTGCGCGAAGGAGACGCCGGTGCAGGTCGCGATCAGGATGCCGCGGATCCACCACGGCGGCGGCTCCTTGCCCTTCGGCTCGGCGTAGAGGGCGGGGTTGCGCACCACGAAGCGCAGCACGAGCAGCAGGGCGCCGGCGGCCATGAAGCCGAAGACCGGCGAGAGCAGCAGGGACCAGCCGATCTCGGTGGCCTTCGTCCAGTCGACCCCCGACGTGCCCGAGCGGCCGTGCATCAGCGCGTTCGCTACGCCGACGCCGATGATCGAGCCGATCAGGGTGTGCGACGAGGAGGCCGGCAGGCCGAAATACCAGGTGCCGAGGTTCCAGATGATGGCGGCGATCAGGAGGGCGAAGACCATGGCGAAGCCCGCCCCGGACCCGACCTGCAGGATCAGCTCGACCGGCAGCAGGCTGACGATGCCGAAGGCGACGGCCCCCGAGGACAGGAGCACGCCGAGGAAGTTGAAGAAGCCGGACCAGACGACGGCGACGTTGGCGGGCAGGGAGTGCGTGTAGATGACGGTCGCGACGGCGTTGGCCGTGTCGTGGAAGCCGTTCACGAACTCGAAGCCGAGCGCGATGATGAGCGCGACGAACAGCAGGATGTAGGGCAGGTACGTGGTGACCTGCACGCCGGTGGCATCGACGTCGAGGTAGATGCTGTAGGCGACGTAGGCGAGGGCCGCCGCGACCGCGCCCGTGAACAGGACGGTCGCGAGGATCGAGCGGTTGCCGTCGAGATTGGGACGACCGTGGTGCGGCCCTGGCCCCGCATGATCCTGGCTTGGCGCGAAACCGCCGATTGCTGACCCTGCCATGCCGACCTCTCCGACGATATCTGTGCGGGCTTGCGTCGCCGGAGATTGTCTGAGCACGCGGACGGCGAAATTTTTGTGACAGGCCAGGGATTAAGAGCGCTTGATGGAACGTGCGGTCCGGCCGAGGGGTGAGGCTTGCCGGGAGCGGATGCCTCTGCGGGGAGGGCGGGCTGGCCGGTCGGCCCCACGGGGCTGGGCGCGACGCCTCGAATCGACGGACGCGCAGCGCGAGCAATCGCCCTCCTCGTGCTTCCGGAGAAGCCGCGCACAGGCCGGCATGCGGAGGCCCGCCCCAAGACCTCGGCGGATGCTCCGGATCCTTGCGGACCGGCGCTCCCCGGGAGGATCTGCCGGCGCGCGACGGCGCAGTCGGGACTGAGTCGAGCTGATTCTCCGGCTGGCGAAGGGCAGGTAGGTTCGATTGGATGATTGCTCCTCTCCTGGCCCGGTCAAGCAGATCGGCGTAGTCCAGGCCCCGCTTGGCGGGATGACGGACCACGCCGCAGCCGCCCTGGACCGCGTCCGGATGACCCCAGACGGCGCCGGCAGCCGGGAGTTCACCCCACTGATGATCGACATTGGATTGAGGACGGCAGATGCAGCCGCGCAGGGTCTCAGCTCACGGAAAATCGCGCGAAAGCCATGCGACACCCCGTCCACAGATGATGCCCAGCTTAGCTTTCCTTCTTATTGTACATATCCAGAAAGACAGCCGCCAGAAGCACGAGCCCCTTGATGACCTGCTGATAGTCGATGCCGATGCCCAGCATCGACATGCCGTTGTTCATCACGCCGATGATGAAGGCGCCGATCACCACACCCGAGACCTTGCCGATGCCGCCCGCGGCGGAGGCGCCGCCGATGAAGCAGGCGGCGATGACGTCGAGTTCGAAGCCGAGCCCCGCCTTGGGTGTCGCCGTGTTGAGGCGCGCGGCGAAGATCATGCCCGCGAGCCCGGCCAGCACGCCCATGTTGACGAAGGTCAGAAAGATGAGCCGCTCGGTCTTGATGCCGGACAGGCGCGCGGCCTTGACGTTCCCGCCGAGGGCGTAGATGCGGCGCCCGATCGTCGTCCGGTTGGTGACGAAGCGATAGGCCATCACCAGCAGGAACATGATGACGAGCACGTTCGGCAGCCCGCGATAGGAGCTCATCTGGTAGGCGAAGGCCAGGATCAGGACACCGAGCACGGCGTTGCGGACGAGGAAGGAGGCCTGCGCCTCCACCTGCGTGCCGTGCCGGAGCTGCGCGGCGCGGCGGCGCCAGCTCACGACGAGCAGGATGAGCCACAGGGCGGCGCCGATCATCACCGACGTCCAGGGGCCGGCGACGTTGGGGATGAACCCCTTGGCCAGGAGTTGGAAGAGTTCGGGGAAGGGACCGACCGAGGCGCCCTGCAGCACGGCCAGCGTCAGGCCGCGGAACACCAGCATGCCGGCAAGCGTGACGATGAAGCTCGGGATGCCGAAATAGGCGACGAAGGAGCCCTGTATCGCGCCGATGGCGCCCCCGACCGCGAGGCAGAGGATCGTCGCCGAGACGTAATCGACGCCCAGGCGCACCATCAGGATCGCGGCGAGCGCGCCCACGAAGCCCACCACCGAGCCGATCGACAGGTCGATATGCCCCGCGACGATGACGAGCAGCATGCCGAGCGCCATGACGATGACGTAGCTGTTCTGCAGAATCAGGTTCGTCAGGTTGAGCGGCTCGAGCAGGACGCCGTTCGTCGCATATTGGAAGAAGAGCATGATGACGATCAGAACGATCATCAGCCCGTAATCACGAAAGTGCGTCCGCTTGAGGAAGCCGCGCCGCGCGAGGGGCGCGGGAGCCGTTCCGGCGTCGGGGGCCATACCGAGCGCGACCGCCGGCTGTTTCACGGGGGTACCGGTCATCCGTTCCGTTCCTTCGACCGCATGATCGATCGCATGATGGCTTCCTGGCTCGCTTCGGAAGCCGGAAATTCGCCCACGAAACGCCCTTCGTTCATGACGTAGATCCGGTCGCACAGGCCGAGAAGCTCGGGCATCTCGGAGGAGATCATCACGACGCCGCGGCCCTGATCGACCAGTTCATTGATGATGCAATAGATCTCGTACTTCGCGCCGACATCGATGCCGCGCGTCGGCTCGTCGAGGATCAGGATCTTGGTATCCGTGAACAGCCATTTGCTCAGGACGACCTTCTGCTGGTTGCCGCCGGAGAGGTTCACGACCTGCTGGCCGATCCCGTACGAGCGGATGCGCATGCTCCTGCGGTAATTCTCCGCGACGTCGCTCTCCCGGTCCTCGTCGATGACCGTCGCCCGCGCGATGCCCGGCAGATTCGCCAGGGTGGTGTTCCTGGCGATGCTCTCGTCCAGCACGAGGCCGAGTTGCTTGCGGTCTTCCGTGACGTAGGCGATGCCCGCCGCGATCGCCTTGTCGATGGTCGAGACATCGACGTCGCGGCCCTCGATCCGCACGCGCCCGCTCACCCCCTGACCGTAGGCGCGGCCGAAGAGGCTCATGGCGAATTCGGTGCGGCCCGATCCCATCAGGCCGGCGATGCCGACGATCTCGCCCTTGCGGACGGAGAAGCTGACGTTCCGGACGACGGGACGCTCGGCGTGGAGCGGATGGAAGGCGGTCCAGTCGCGCACCTCCATCAGCACGCCGCCGATCCGGGGAGTCCGGGGCGGATAGCGGTGCGCCATGTCGCGCCCCACCATCCCCCGGATGATGCGGTCCTCGTCGACGGCGGCCGCGCGGCAGTCGAGGGTCTCGATGGTGCTGCCGTCGCGCAGGATGGTGATCCGGTCCGCGACCTGGGAGATCTCGTTCAGCTTGTGCGAGATCAGGATCGAGGCGATGCCGCGCTCCTTCAGGGTGACGAGCAGGCGCAGCAGCGCCGCGCTGTCTTTGTCGCTGAGGCTGGCGGTCGGCTCGTCGAGGATCAGCAGCTTGACGCGCTTGGAGAGCGCCTTGGCGATCTCGACGAGCTGCTGTTTGCCGACGCCGAGATGCGTGACGAGCGTCTCGGGATTCTCGTCGAGTCCGACCGTCCGCAGGAGGTCGCGCGTCCGCGCGAAGGCGGCGTCCCAGTCGATCACGCCGAAGCGCGCCGGCTCGTTGCCGAGGAAGATGTTCTCGGCGATCGAGAGGAACGGGACCAGGGCGAGTTCCTGGTGGATGATGACGATCCCGACGCGCTCGCTCTCGGCGATGGAGCGGAACCGGCTCAGCTGGCCCTCGTAGTAGATCTCCCCGTCGTAGGAGCCGTAGGGATAGACGCCGCTGAGAACCTTCATCAGCGTCGATTTGCCGGCCCCGTTCTCGCCGATGATGGCGTGGATCTCGGCCGGACGGATCTCGAGGTTGACGTCGTCGAGCGCCTTGACGCCCGGGAACGTCTTCGAGATCGCCCGCATCTCAAGGACGGCATTCATGCGACGGCTTCCGCTGCGGATTCCGAGGGTTGCGACCGGCGCCGGATCACTGGAACTGGGATGCCTTGTAGTAGCCCGAGTCGATCAGGACCTTCTTCCAATTGGCCTTGGTCACGACCACCGGCGTCAGCAGATAGGAAGGAACGATCTTCTTGCCGTTGTTATAGGTCTTGTCGTCGTTGATCTCGGGGGTCTTGCCGTTCTCCAGGGCGTCGACCATGTCGACCGCGACCTTGGCGAGGTCACGCGTGTCCTTGAAGATCGTCGAGTACTGCTCGCCGGCGATGATGGATTTGACGGATTGCACCTCGGCGTCCTGCCCGGTGACGATGGGCATCTTCATGGTGCCGGAACCGTATCCGACCCCTTTGAGCGACGAGATGATCCCGATCGAGAGGCCGTCATAGGGCGACAGCACCGCGTCGAGCCGGGCGTTGCCGTAATAGGCCGAGAGCAGGTTATCCATCCGCGCCTGGGCCGTCGCCGGATCCCAGCGCAGGATCGCAACCTTGTCCATCCCCATCTGGCCGGAGCGGACAACGAGCTTCTTCGCGTCGATATACGGCTTCAGCACCGACATGGCGCCGTCATAGAAGAAATACGCGTTGTTATCGTCGGGAGATCCGCCGAACAACTCGATGTTGAACGGTCCCTTGCCGTCCTTCAGGCCGAGCGCGTCGACGATGGAGGTGCCCTGCTCGACGCCGACCTTGAAGTTGTCGAAGGTGGCATAGTAATCGACGTTCGGACTGCCCTTGATCAGGCGGTCGTACGCGATCACCTTCACCCCCGCGTCGCGCGCCTGCGCCAGCACGTCGGTCAGCGTCGTCCCGTCGATCGAGGCGATGACGAGGACTTTCGCACCCATCGTGACCATGTTCTCGATCTGGGCGAGTTGGTTCGGGATGTCGTCGTCGGCGTATTGAAGGTCCGGTTTGTAGCCTTTGGCCTTGAGCCGCGCGACGATGTTGTTGCCGTCGTCGATCCAGCGCGCCGAAGACTTCGTCGGCATGGCGACACCGATGATATCGCCGCTCGCCGCCATGGCCGACGGCATCGCAAGACCTGCAATGGCCGTAATGCCGATAATCAACCTCAGCAGCTCACGCCTGGCGGTCATGTTTTCCTCCCTGTTATTTGATTAAGTAGGCCAATGGCCGAGTATGTCTTGAGGAGACGTTTCAGGTGATGAAGTTCACTCTTGTTTTTTCGAAGCCCCCTCCCGCTCCGGACGTGGCGACCTTTGTCTCGGCGAGGCACTCCGAAACGATGACCGGGAGACGCCGGCCCGACCGGGATCGGGCCGGAGACGGGCCCTAGAGACTGCCCGGTCCCCTCGCCATCCCGGCGAGGGTGAAGAGGTCGACCGAGAACTTCGCACCAGCGACGAAGGCGTTCGGGGTATTCTTCGCCCGGAAGGGGAAGCGGGTGTTGTCGGGATTGATGATGTACTGGAGGTTCGGCATCAGGCGGATCGCCGGCGTGACCTGGATGCCGTAGTTCAGCTCCAACATGATCTGCTGGGTCGCTACGTCGCGCGGATCGAGACCGAGCGAGGCGCGCGCCGCCCGGACGTTGGCGATCCCGAGCGAGGAGAACTTCTGGGTCGAGATCACGAACCCGGCCGTGTCGTAGGGCCGATCCGCGAACGTGCCGGTCAGGAGCGCGCCGCCCTCGAGGTAGAAGTCCTGGGTCTGGCGGCCTTCGATCCCCTTCATCGCGACCCCGAACAGCGTCAGCCCCTGCGGCGCCTCGGGATCGGGCCGCCAGACCATCTGGTCGAACCGGGCATAGATCGACGAGCGCCCGAAGCGGGTCAGCGGGTTGCCGCCGGCGAAGACGAGCGGCCCCCCGGCGGTGTTCAGCACCGGGTCGGCGTAGTCGGAACGATCGACGATGGCGCCGATGCCGTAGTTGCGCGGCAGCAGATCGTTGGCGAGCGTCGTCGAGTAGCCGAGTTCGACCGGGACCACGACGCCGGTGGCCCCGCGCGTCGACCAGTCGATGCCGTTGTCGGTCAGCCGCTGGGTGTTCGGGTTCACCTCGTAGACGCCGGCATGCAGGAAGACGCGATCGGTGAACCAAGCCTTGGCGTGCGCGCCCCAGGTCGCGATCGGCCAGTAGGTGAAGTTGGTGGACTTGAAGGCGAAGGTCGGGGCGCCGCAGGTGGCATTGTTCTGGAAGTTGCAGTAGAGCGGCGAAGCCAGGAAGTTGGGGTTGGCGTTGAGCCGGCCGAACTCGATGTCGAGCCGGTTGTCGAACAGCTTCTGCTGATAG
>NZ_BPRD01000093.1 GCF_022179745.1 Methylorubrum podarium | reverse complement strand
GCGGTCGCGGCGTCGAGGATGCCGATCTCCGCGTGCATCCGGTGGGCGTCGGTGTCCTCCGCCTTGACGGGCAGGAAGGTGCCGGCCCCGACATGCAGGGTGACGTGGACCCGCTCGATCCCCGCCGCGTCGATCGCGCCGAGCAGGGCGTCCGAGAAGTGCAGTCCGGCGGTGGGGGCGGCGACCGCGCCGGGCTCGCGGGCGTAGACGGTCTGGTAGTCGGTGGTGTCCCGCGCGTCGGTGGGCCGCTTGCCCGCGATGTAAGGGGGCAGCGGCAGGGCGCCGAGCGCCGCGATGGCCTCGTCGAGCGCCGGCCCGGCGAGGTCGAAGCGCAGCAGGATCTCGCCGCCCTCTCCCCGCTCCTCCACCGTGGCGTCGAGCCCGGCCATGGCGCAGACGTCGCTGGTCGTCTCGCTCTCGCCGAAGCGGATGCGGTCGCCGGGCGCGAGGCGCTTGGCCGGGCGGGCGAAGGCGCGCCAGCGGTCGGGCGCCTCGCGCAGGTGCAGCATCGCCTCGCAGCGCTGCCCCGAGCCGCCCGCCCGGTGGCGGATGCCGGAGAGCCGGGCCGGGATCACCCGCGTGTCGTTGAAGACGAGGGCGTCGCCGGGGTTCAGGAGCGCAGGCAGGTCGCGCACGCCGCGATCCGCGAGGCTTTCGCCGGGGCGCACCACGAGCAGGCGGCTCGCGTCGCGCGGGCTCGCCGGCCGCAGCGCGATCGAAGCCTCCGGCAACTCGAAATCGAACAGGTCCACGCGCATCCCAGCGCATCAGCACGGATGCGCGCCCGACGCAAATGGCGGATTGATCGCGGCGGCGGCCGAGGGCAGCATGCGGCCGGGAGACTGGGCAGATGGCAGACGTCCTGATCGTCGGCGCCGGGCCGGTCGGCCTGACGCTCGCCTGCGAACTCGCGCGCTACGGCGTCGGCGTCCGGCTGATCGACCGGGCGCGCGAGGCGACGCAGACCTCGAAGGCGCTCGTGGTCTGGTCGCGCACCCTCGAACTGATGGACCGGATGGGCTGCACCGCGGCCTTCCTCGCGGCGGGCCTGCGCGCCCGCGGCGCGACCCTGCGCGGCGGCGGCCGGGTGCTCGGCGGTCCCAACTTCTCTGATATCGCCAGCCCCTACGCCTTCGGCCTGATGATCCCGCAGCGCGACACCGAACGGCTGCTGGCCGAGCACCTGCGGGAATTCGGGGTCGCGGTCGAGCGCGAGGTCGAACTCACCGGCTTCGCGCCGACGCCCGACGGGGTCGAGGCGCGGCTCTCCCATGGAGACGGGCGCGAGGAGCGGGTGACGGCGCCGTTCCTGGTCGGCTGCGACGGCGCCCACAGCGCCGTGCGCCACGGGCTCGGCCTGCCCTTCCGCGGCACCGCCCAGGGCGACGACTGGCTGCTTGCCGACATCCGCCTCGACGGCGCGGGCGCACCGCCCGGCGACGAGATCGCGGTCTATTTCCACCGGGACGGTCCCTTCGTGATCTTCCCGATCCCCGGCGGGCGGGCGCGGGTGGTCGCCACGGTCGGCCGGGCGGACGGGCGGCCGAAGCCCGATCCGACGCTGTCCGAGGTGCAGGCCCTGGTCGCCGCGCGGGCCGGTCCCGGCATCCGGGTGTCCGACCCGGTCTGGCTCAGCCGCTTCCGCATCCACGAGCGCAAGGTCTCCGAGTACAGGCGCGACCGCGTCTTCCTGGCGGGCGACGCAGCGCATATCCACAGCCCGGCCGGCGGCCAGGGCATGAACACCGGCATGCAGGACGCGGTGAACCTCGCCTGGAAGCTCGCCCTTGTGCTGCGCGGGGCGGCCGCCCCGAGCCTCCTCGACAGCTACAGCCCGGAGCGCAACGCCGTCGGCGAGATGGTCCTGCGCAATGCCGGGCGGCTCACCGTGATGGCGACGCTCGCCAACCCCCTCGCCCAGGCCGCGCGCAATCGAGCCCTGCATCTGCTGCTCGGTCTTCCCGCGGTGAGACGGCGGATGGCGGCGACGATGAGCGAGATCGAGATCGCCTATCCCGCCTCCCCGCTCTCGGTCGGGCCGGGCGCCGGCCGGCGCTGGCGGCCGGAGGATGCGGCCGGGCCCCCGCCCGGTGCCGGCGCCGACCCGCGCTTCGTTCTCTACGCCGCCGATCCCGAGCGCGGGACGGCGCTGGCCGCGCGCTTTCCCGGCCTGGTCCAGCCCGCGCCGCGAAACAATCCGGAGCCGGGGCGCCTGCATCTCGTCCGGCCCGACGGCTATGTCGGCCTCGCGGCCGGGGGCAATGATTGGGACGCGGCGGCGCGATACCTGAAAGAGTGCGGGACAGCCTGAACGCGGCGCAGCCGAGCCGCGTTCTCGCGCGTTGACCCACCGTTTCGACGGAGGAAACCGCCCACGATGAGATGGTACGCCGTAAGCCCGCGCGATCCCGCCGACCCGCGCTGGCCCCTGCCGGAGACGCCGCGGATTACCCTCAAGGCCGAGGATTCGGACGACGCCCGCCGCCGCTTCGAGGAGGCCTATCCGAGCGAGCCCTTCGGCACACCGGGTCATCCGACCGGCGATGTCGGGCTCGGCAGCTTCCGGGGCGATGCGGAGGCGCTGGTGGTCGAGCAGACCGATGCGCCGCCCGCGCCGGAGGCCTGACATGCACCGCCGGCCCCCGAGGATGGTCGCGCCATGACCGAAACCGGCAAGAAGCCGCCGCACGAGACGCTCGACGCGCAGCTCGTGCGCTACTGGGAGCGGGAGGCGGCCCGCTTCGATGAGCTGTCCGCGCGGGCGAGCTTCGGCTGGATCGCCCGCAACTATGCGCGCCGGGCGCAGCGGGCCCGCGAGAAGGCCGAGCGCTCCCGCGCGAAGGAGGTCGCCCGCGGCCGCCTGCCCGCCTCCGCGCTGGCGGCTCACGGTGGAGGCGATAGCCCGAGCTAAAACCTTTGCCGTGGCCTTCCGGAGGCGCGGATCGTAAGGGCGGGGCATCCCTCCCCGCGCCCTGAAGTCGCATGACCGGAACCGAGAAGGCCGCCCTGGCGAGCGCTGCCGTCGGCGTGCTCGTCACCGCGCTAAAGTTCACTGCCTACTGGCTCACCGGCAGCCTCGCGCTCTATTCCGACGCGCTGGAAAGCATCATCAACGTCGTGGCCGCGGCCTGCGCGTTCCTGGCCGTGCGCGTCGCCGCGCAGCCGGCCGACGAGGACCATCCCTACGGCCACCACAAGGCCGAGTATTTCTCCGCGGTGATCGAGGGGGCGCTCGTCATCGTCGCCGCCCTGCTGATCCTGCGCGAAGCCTATTTCGGCATCCTCGACCCGAAGCCGCTCGATGCGCCCGCGCTCGGCTTGGCGGTGAACGGCGTCGCCACCGTCGTCAACGCGGTCTGGGCGTTGCTGCTGTTCCGGCGCGGCCGGCGGCTGCGCTCGCCCGCTCTGATGGCCGATGCCCGCCATATCTTCGCCGACGTGGTCACCTCGGTCGGCGTGCTCGCCGGCCTCGGCCTCGTCCTCGCCACCGGAACCCTGGTGCTCGATCCGATCGTCGCGGGCCTGGTCGCCCTCAACATCCTGTGGTCGGGCTGGACGATGGTGCGCGATTCGGTCAACGGCCTGATGGATCAGGCGGCCTCGCCGGAGATGGTCAGCCGCATCCGCGGCCTGATCTCGGCCCACAGCGAGGGTGCGCTGGAGGCCCACGACGTGCGCACCCGCCACGCGGGCAGCGCCACCTTCATCGACTTCCACCTCGTCGTGCCGGGCGAGATGACCGTGTTCGAATCCCACGCGATCTGCGATCGTCTGGAAGGGGTGATCGAGGCGGAGATCGAGGGCGCGGTGGTGGTGATCCACGTCGAGCCCGGCGATCAGGCCAAGGGCCGCGGCGTGCCGGTGATCTGACGGCCGGTCCGGCTCGCGACGCGGTATGGGCGTTCCTACCGGCTGCTCCGATGAGCTAGGTAGGCTGCGAGCCCTGCCACGGGAGGGGCCGCCGCGAGCATGAACCCCGCGACCTTCCACACCGCCCCTTCGGCCAGCATGACGGCAAGCCCGGCGATCGTGACACTCGTCACCGCGAGCGCGACGCGGGTGGGATGGCGAGCCCAGATCATGCCGCTTGCCCCGCCCCGCGCCCCGCCTCGGCGGAGGTTCGGCGGCGCGGGCGGCGCGCGTACCAGAGCCACGCCCCGTTGCCGGTGATGAAGAGGGTGAACCACGCGCAGGCCGTCCAGAGCAGCTTGAGCGGCAGGCCGCCGTAATCGCCGAAATGCAGCGGCTGCGAGAGCTGCGTCACCACGAGGTACCAGGGCAGCGTCGCGATCTCGGCCACCCGCGCATCCGCCGCATCGACCAGGGCGATCTCGAACGGCCGCTTCTGAAGTCCTTCCGGCCCCAGCAGCAGCACCGTGAAATGCCGCCCGGTGGAGAAGGCGCTGCCGGGATAGAGCATCAGGCTCGTCCGCCAGCCGGGCTTGGCCGCTTCCGCCGCGGCGCGAACCGCGTCGAGGGAGGCGCCCGGTCCGGCCGCGAGGTCGTGGCCTTGTCCACCGTGAGCGGCGGCGAGGCGCCGCAGCTCGGTCGCCTGCCAGACCTTCAGGGCGATGTCGCCGAGCGCGAGGGTGACCCCGGTGGCGCTGACGAGGAGCGCCCAGCCGAGGGTCACCGTGCCGAGGAAGTTGTGCAGGTCGCGCTGGCGCAGGCGCTCGCCCCGGCCGCGCCGGATCAGGCCGAAGGCGAGCCCCCGGATGAAGGGACCGTGGATCACGACCCCCGAGACGAGGCAGATCACCACCAGTAGGGCGACGACCCCGCCCGCCAGCTCGCCCGGCAGGCCGAGGAACCAGTTGGCGTGCAGGGTGAGGATGATGCCGGTCGGCGTCGAGCGCGGATCGGGCGCCGCGATCGTCGTGCCGCGATACCGGTCGATCACGACGGGCTTGGCCCCGTCGAAGGAGCGGGCGCCCGGCTCCACGAGGCTGACCGTGACGCGCTCGGGATGGTCCGCGTCGAAGACCAGGGCCAGCGGCTGCCGTCCCGGCGCCACGGCCGTCGCGGCGGCGACGATCTCGGAGAGCGGGCGCTCGGGCGTGCCCGGTGCGGGCGCCTCCGCGTGTGCCGTGTAGCCCAATCCCTCGTCGATCTCCTCGTGGAAGATCAGGATCGTGCCGGTGATGCAGAGGATCAGGAAGAACGGCGCCGCGATCAGTCCGGTCCAGCGGTGCAGCCACAGCCCGATCCGGAAGGCGCGCGAGGTCGTGAAGCGGACCGGGCCGGCCGCCGCCGTACCGGGCGGCCGCCGCGCCGTCGTCTCCGCCACGCTGTGCGCCGGCTGCGTCACGGCCCTGCCCTACCAGCGATAGGTCAGCGTCCCGAAGACGCTGCGGCGGAAGCCCTCGAAGACGTAGCCGGTGTAGAAGCCGGAGGTGAAGTAGCGCTGGTCGAACAGGTTGGTCGCGTTCACCGACAGGATCGCCCCGTTCCAGGCCGGGTCCAGCCGGGCGAGGTCGTAGCTGAGCGAGGCATCGACGAGGGCGTAGGCCGGGATGCGGTCGACATTGGTCGCGTCGGTCCGGGCGCCGACGTAGCGCACGCCGGCCCCGGCGCGGAAACCGCCGAAGGGCGAACCGAGCGGGAAGGCGTAGTCGGCGAAGAGCGAGAGGGTGTTGGCCGGGGCGTTGGCCAGCCGGTTTCCGACCAGGGCCGGGTTCGACGGGTTCTTCGTGACCTTCGTGTCGAGATGCGCGAAGCCGAAGATCAGGTTGAAGCCCTCGAACAGGCTGGCCTTGCCCTCGAGTTCGAAGCCCTTCGCCACGGCTTCGCCGGTCTGGATGAAGAAGCCCGGATTGAGCGGATCGGCGAGCGGGATGTTGGTCTGCGTGATCTCGAAATACGAGGCGGTGTAGAGCGCGTTGCTGCCCACCGGCTGCCACTTCACGCCGCCCTCGATCTGCTTCGCCTCGCGGGGGTCCAGCGCCGAGCCGTCGGCGCGCTGGCCCGCGATCTGCGGGTTGAAGGAGGTCGAGTACGAGACGTAGGGCACCACGCCGGCATCGAACTCGTAGCCGAGCGCGACGCGGTAGCTCAGCGCGGAGAAGCTCTGCTGGTCGACCGTGGTCCGGTTCAGGGTCGGGAGCGGCAGGTTGGGGAAGTTGAAGTTGGTGCGGATTTCCTGATCGACCCAGTCGTTGCGCACGCTGCCGGTGAAGATGAAGCCGTTCCACTTCATCTGGTCTTGGAAATAGAGGCCGGTCTGCTGCTGCGTCGCGCGGGTGGCGACGTTCGTCCGCTGCGGGAAGGCGATGGCGAGATTGTAGACGGGATTATAGAGATCGATCAGCCGGTTGGCGGCGGCGGTCGGGTAGCCGAGCGGGAAGGTGCGCGCGTCGCGGCGGAGATAGTTCTGGAAATCGACGCCGAAGGCGACGTTGTGCTGGATGCCGAGCGTGTCGAACACGCCTTCGACGTGGTTGTCGGCGAGCAGGCCCTGGCTCGACTGGTCGCGAAGATAGGGGAAGACCGAGACCGACTGGAAGTTGGCGGGCGTCAGGGCCGGCGAAGCCCCGACGGCATCGTATTTCGCCGTCGTCTCGTAGGCGCGGAAGGCCGAGTGGAACAGCCATCCCGGCGCGAAGGTGTGGTCGAGGATGTAGCCGATCTCCTTGTTTTCGAGGAGGCCGGTGTTGAAGTTCGGCTGGCCGACGAAGACGCCCCGCTCGTAGAAGCCGCGGGCGCTCGGAATGATGCTGCCGACGATCGGCAGGCTCTGCTCCGAGCCGCCGCCGCGGAACTCGGCATACTTGGCGAGCACGGTGAGCGAGGTGTCGGCGTCCGGGCGCCACGTGATCGCCGGGGCGATGAAGGTCCGGTCGTCCGGCGTGTAGCGGACTTGGCTGTCGGCGTTCCGGATCAGGCCGGTGATGCGGTAGGCGAACTGGGGCGCGCCCTCGACCGGTCCGGTCAGGTCGAAGCCCGCCTGGATCCGGCTGCGGTTGCCCCCCTGCAGGAAGACCTCGTTGAAGGGCGTGAAGGAGGGCCGCTTCGAGACGAGGTTGATGATGCCGCCCGGCTGGCCGGCGCCGTAGAGCACCGAGATCGGACCCTTCACGACGTCGATGCGCTCGTAGGCGTAGGGTTCGACGTTCTGGTCGAACGAGTTGAAGCCGTAGCGCAGGCCGTCCTCGTAGACGTTGTCGAAGTTGTTCGCGGTGAAGCCGCGCAGGGTGAAGGTCGGGCCGCCCTGGCCGCCGGGATAGTCGACCGCCTGGACGTTCGGCGTGTAGGCCACCGCCGTATTGAGATCCTGCACCCCGCGCACGTCGAGTTCCTCGCGGGTGATGACGCTGACGGTGGCGGGCGTCTCGAGGATCGATCCGTTGCCCTTCGTGCCGGCGGTCGAGCGCGTCGCCACGAAGCCGGTCGTGCCGTAGGTCGGCTGCTGCCCCTCGACTGAGAGTTCTTCGAGCTGCACCGAAGCTTCCGCCGCGCCGACCGGCGTCGGCGTGTTCGAGGCGCCGCGCGGTTTCGAGGCTTGCGCCTGCACCTGGCCGAGGGCGGCCAGGATCACGGACCCGGCGATGCCGAACGCGAGAAGAGCGCGCACGGACACGTCCGCACGGAATGATGGGCGCAGATGCCTCATGGACGATCGACCGATCCGGCTCCCCGAAATCCTCGCGCGCCGGGACGCAAAGGTGTTACGCTGAGACCGCAAGATCAGGTGTGACGCAAACGCTATGTTATCCGACTGGAATAATTACAAATCTAAATCCGTTGACAACAGTTCTGGCGGGCGCGGCTAACGTCATCGAGGATAAAGGCAAACTCTCTATTGCACGCTGTTCGGTTGCCCGATCGCCGCCATGACGCGTCGCGGCCGGCTATGAGTGTTGCGCTGCGGATACAGGGACTTGACGCCAGGGGCCGCGGCGCGCAGGTGCGGCGGGGCTCAGCGGCAGGACGGCATGATCAAGCGGACCTTCAACACCGACGTCCCCAGCCACCGCAACGCCTACGATCTGTTCGACGGGCGCTGGGCGAGCGATCTGAGCGAACTCGTTCCCGATCTGCCGGTCGGCGGCGGCCTGCCGGGCTTCCGTGCCGATCCCCGCCCACGGCAGGCGGCGGAGGCCCTCGGCCGCGACGGGCGCTTCGACGGCTACGACATCCTCGAACTCGGGCCGCTGGAAGGTGCCCATACCTGCCAGCTCGAAGCCCTCGGCGCCAACAGCGTCACGGCGGTGGAGTCGAACTCCGAAGCCTTCCTCAAGTCGCTCATCGTCAAGAACATCGCCGGCCTTACCCGCTCGACCTTCCTGCTCGGCGATGTCAGCCGGCACCTCGCCGCGCCGGGGCCGCGCTACGACCTGATCTTCGCCTGCGGCATCCTCTACCACATGTTCGACCCGCTCGAACTGATCCGGCTCGCCGCCGCCCGCTCCGACCGGCTGTTCCTCTGGACGCATTATTACGCGCCGCAGCCCCGCCTGAACCGGCACGTGCCGCGCCCGGTCGAGCAGGAGGGGATGCGGCTCACCCTCCACGAGTTGACCTACCGCGACCGCGGCCTCGCGACCTTCTGGGGCGGCAACCAGGGCAAGACCCGGTGGATGGAGCTGCCGGACCTGATCCGCGTGCTCGCCCATCACGGGCTGACCGAGACGCGGGTCATCGCGGACGCCCCCGACTTCGTGAACGGTCCGGCCGTGACGCTGGCGGCGTGGCGGCCCGGCAGCCCCGCGCCCGCTTGACCCGTCCCGCACGGGCTCCCTACACACCGGATACAGGCGCCGATCCGGCGGCGCCGGCACCGAAGTCGAAGAGAATGACCGAGCGCGTCGATCCGAAGAAGCTCATCAAGGGCGGCCTGCACGACTGGGAGGTCGTGATCGGCATGGAGATTCACGCCCAGGTCACCAGCCGCTCCAAGCTGTTCTCCGGCGCCTCGACCGCCTTCGGCGGCGAGCCCAACGATCACGTCTCGCTGGTCGATGCGGCCATGCCCGGCATGCTTCCCGTCATCAACGAGGAATGCGTCGCGCAGGCCGTGCGCACCGGTCTCGGGCTCAAGGCGCGGATCCACCACCGCTCGGTGTTCGACCGGAAGAACTATTTCTACCCGGACCTGCCGCAGGGCTACCAGATCTCACAGTACAAGGACCCGATCGTCGGCGAGGGCGAGGTGCTGGTCGATCTGCCCGAGGGCGAGTCGATCACGGTGGGCATCGAGCGCCTGCATCTGGAGCAGGATGCCGGCAAATCCCTGCACGATCAGGACCCGACCAAGAGCTTCGTCGATCTCAACCGCTCGGGCGTCGCCCTGATGGAGATCGTCTCGCGACCGGATCTCCGCTCGTCGGAGGAGGCGAAGGCCTACGTGACGAAGCTGCGCACGATCCTGCGCTACCTCGGCACCTGCGACGGCGACATGGAGAAGGGCAACCTCCGCGCCGACGTGAACGTCTCGGTGCGCCGCCCCGGTGAGCCGCTCGGCACCCGCTGCGAGATCAAGAACGTCAACTCGATCCGCTTCATCGGTCAGGCGATCGAGGTCGAGGCGCGCCGCCAGATCGCGATCCTGGAGGATGGCGGCCGGATCGATCAGGAGACGCGCCTGTTCGATCCGGGCAAGGGCGAGACCCGTTCGATGCGCTCGAAGGAGGAGGCGCACGACTACCGCTACTTCCCCGATCCCGACCTGCTGCCGCTCGAATTCGATCAGGCCTACGTCGATCGTCTCGCCGCCGGCCTCCCCGAGCTGCCGGACGCCAAGAAGGCGCGCTTCATCAAGGATTACGGGCTCTCGGCCTACGATGCCGGCGTGCTCGTCGCCGAGCGGGCGTCGGCCGACTACTTCGAGGCGGTGGCGCGCGGCCGCGACGGCAAGGCCGCCGCGAACTGGGTGATCAACGAGCTGTTCGGCCGCCTCAACAAGGAGGGCCGCACCATCGAGGACACGCCGGTCTCCGCCGAGCAGCTCGGGGGCATCGTCGATCTCATCGGCGAGGGCGTGATCTCCGGCAAGATCGCCAAGGACCTGTTCGAGATCGTCTGGTCGGAGGGCGGCGACCCGCGCGACATCGTCGAGGCCCGCGGCATGAAGCAGGTCACCGATACCGGCGCCATCGAGGCGGCGGTGGACGCGATCATCGCCGCCAACCCCGACAAGGTGGAGCAGGCCAAGGCCAAGCCGACCCTGCTCGGCTGGTTCGTCGGCCAGACCATGAAGGCGACCGGCGGCAAGGCCAATCCGGCCGCCGTCAACGCCTTGCTCAAGGACAAGCTCGGTATCGAATAGGCCGAGGGCCGTTGACGCGCTTATGCTCCGGGTGACGACAAGAACGTTCGCGCCGGTTCGAGGGTTTTCTTGCGATCCTTGAATCGGCGCCGAGCCAATTCATGAGACAATTTCCGACATTCCCCGCAGCCACCCCCTGTCGTTCGGGAAAAGCTCTTTTCGAGATTTGTGTCGAATCGCTGCCCCTTATTGTCGGCTTTCGAACATAGGCGCTGACTCGTCGAGTTCGGGGCGAAACTCTCGTTGAGCGGCGGTTTTGTGAGGCACTCTTAACTTTAGGCTGGGATGCTCCGCCGCACTTCGTCGACCGCAACGGCATCGCGTTTCGGTCGGGCGCTTGCGGGGAAATCGAGCGATGACAGCGTCCCGTCCGGGGTCGACCAGCGACCGTGGAGCCGTGGCACCCGATCGGCCCGCTGCGTCGGAGGCCGGCCTGGAGGACCACCTGGACACCCTGTGCCGCGCCGCCGCCGAACTCTTCGCGGTTCCGATGGCGATGGTCGCCCTCGTGGACGAGGATCGCTTCCGCTTCCGGGCCCGCTACGGCATCGCGGCGGACGGCGTCGATCGCGAGGTCGCCTTCTGCAATCACACGATCCGGCGGCAGCGCGGGCAGTGCCTCGTCGTGCCCGACCTGATCCGGGACCAGCGCTTCGTCGAGAACCCGCTCGTCGTCGGCGATCCCCATGCCCGCTTCTACGCGGGGGTGGCGATCGGCTCGACCGCGGGTCGCGTCATCGGCACGCTCTGCCTGATGGACCTGCAGCCGCGGAGCGACCTGTCCCCCGAGCGGCTGCGATCCCTGCATGAGCTGGCGCTCGTCGCCGAGGCCCATCTCCGGCTCGACGAGGCCCGGCTCGCGGCCGAGGCCGAGGCCGCCGAGCGCCGGAATGCGGAGGCACGCCTCGTGGAGTGGGAGGCAGGCCTGCGCGCGATCCAGGCGGCGCACGCCATGGCCGAGCGCATCGCCGCCTTCGGGCATTGGCGGATCGATGTCGCCACCCGGACCATCACCTGGTCGGACGGGATCGCCCGGATCTTCGGCCGCAACAGCGCCCTCGACCCGCTGCCGCTCGACACCCATGTCGGCTTCTATCACCCGGACGATTTCGAGCGGGTCCGATACGCCATCGAAGAGGCCCTCGCGGGCCGCAGCCGGACGCTGGGCGGCGGCTACGAGCACCGCTCCCGTCTCCTTCGACCCGACGGCGAGGTGCGGGTGGTGGCGGTGCACGGGGTCGGCGAGCACGACGATGCGGGGCGCCTCGTCTCGGTCTTCGGCGTCTGTCTGGACGTGACCGAGCTGGCCCGGTCCGAGCGGCGCCTGCGCGAGACCGGCGAGGTGATGCGCGCCACCCTCGAGGCGATGGACCAGGGGCTCGTGATGATCGGCCCCGATGGCCGGGTGCAGGTCCACAACCAGCGTGTCCGCGACCTCCTCGAACTGCCGGAGGAGGTCTTGCACGAGGGCGTCTCCTACGCGGAGGTCCGGCGCTACCTCGCCCGGCGCGGCGAGTTCCGGAACGCTCCGCCCGCGGGGCAGGAATGGCCGGAACGGGGCGATGCCCTGCCGGGGGTCCAGAGCTTCGAGGGCACGCGGCCCAACGGCACGATCCTGGAGGTGCGGCTCGCGCCCATGGCGGCCGGCGGCCTCGTCTGCACCTATACCGACCTGACCGAGCGCCGGAAGAGCGAGGCGGCCCTCCGCTCGGCCGAGGCGGGTTACCAATCGCTGTTCCAGAACGCGGTGATCGGCGTCTACCGGGCGCGGCTCGACGGCAGCATCGTCCAGGCCAACCGGGCGCTGGCCCGGCTGCACGGCTACGGCGACGCGGCGGTGTCCCTGCCGGCCGGCGACTTCAGCCACGACTGGTATGTCGAGCCGGATCGGCACGCGGCCTTCCTGCGATGCCTGGACGAAGAGGGCCATGTCGAGGACTTCGTGTCCGAGGTCCGTCGCCACGTCGGCGGCGAGCGCATCTGGGTTGCGGAGACGGCCTGGGTGGTGCGCGACGCCGAGGGCCGGCCGATCTGGTTCGAGGGCACCGTCGCGGACGCGACCGAGCGCAAGCGCGCCCAGGCCCTGATCGAGCACATGGCCCGGCACGATACGCTGACGGCCCTGCCCAACCGACGGTTGTTCCAGGAGACCCTGAGCCGCGAGATCGCGCGCGCGCGC
>NZ_BPRD01000092.1 GCF_022179745.1 Methylorubrum podarium | reverse complement strand
GAGGGCGGCGGCCAGCGCCCGCTCCTCGCCGTAGTAGCGGGCCCGTTCCCAGAAGCGCGGGCGGCCGATCCCGGTCGAGCGGTGACGGCCGATCAGGCGCCCGTTGGCGTCCTCGCCGAGCACGTCGTAGACGAACAGGTCCTGGGTGATGATGACCTCGCCCTCCATCCCCATCACCTCGGTGATATGGGTGATGCGCCGGGACCCGTCGCGCATGCGCATGGCCTGGATGATGACGTCGACCGAGCCGGTGATCATCTCGCGCAGCGTCCGCGAGGGCAGCGAGAAGCCGCCCATGGTGATCATCGACTCGATACGCGCGAGGCATTCGCGCGGGGAGTTGGCGTGCAGCGTGCCCATCGAGCCGTCGTGGCCGGTGTTCATCGCCTGCAGCAGGTCGAAGGCCTCCGGTCCGCGCACCTCGCCGACGATGATGCGCTCGGGACGCATGCGCAGGCAGTTCTTGACGAGGTCGCGCATGGTGACCTGCCCCTGGCCCTCCAGGTTCGGCGGCCGGGTCTCCAGGCGCACCACGTGCGGCTGCTGGAGCTGAAGCTCCGCGGCGTCCTCGCAGGTGATGACGCGCTCGTCGTGCTCGATGAAGGCGGTCAGGCAGTTCAGCAGCGTGGTCTTGCCCGAGCCGGTGCCGCCCGAGATGACGACGTTGCAGCGGACCTTGCCGATGATCTGCAGGATCTTCGCGCCTTCCGGCGAGATCGCCCCGAAGCGCACGAGCTGATCGAGGGTGAGCTTGTCCTTCTTGAACTTTCGGATCGTCAGCGCCGGCCCGTCGATGGCGAGCGGCGGGGCGATGACGTTGACGCGGGAGCCGTCGGGCAGGCGCGCGTCGCAGATCGGCGAGGATTCATCCACGCGCCGGCCGACCTGGCTGACGATCCGCTGGCAGATGTTCATCAGCTGCTGGTTGTCGCGGAAGCGGACGTTGGTGAGCTGGATCTTGCCGGCGACCTCGATGAAGGTCCGGTCGGCGCCGTTCACCATCACGTCGGCGATGTCGTCGCGGGCCAGCAGCGGTTCCAGGGGACCGTAGCCGAGGACGTCGTTGCAGATGTCGTCGAGCAGTTCCTCCTGCTCGGCGATCGACAGCACGATGTTCTTGAGACCGATGATCTCGGAGACGATATCGCGGATCTCCTCCCGCGCGGCCTCTCCTTCGAGCCGGGCGAGCTGGGCGAGATCGATGGCCTCGATCAGCGCGCCGAAGATCATGCTCTTCGTGCGGAAATAGTCGTCGGATTTCGGCAGCGGCGCCTGCGGCACCGGCGCGCGCGGCGGCTCCGGCCGGGCGCGGACGGCCTCCTGCTGGAGGACCGGCGGGGCGACCGTCGTCGGCCCGGCCGCGGCGGGGGCCGGGGCGGGAGCCGATGCGGCGTTGGAGCGTCGACCGAACATGGCGCCGCGCCTTCAGCAGTCTCGAGAGGAGGGAGCGCAGGGCACCGTCAGGACGCCTTCTTGCGGGTCAGCCGGGCGAGCAGCGGTTCGAGGAGGTTCGCCCTGGCACGGCGGATCTCGGCCCGGCCGGTCACAGCCGCGGCGAGTTCGGAGAAGATCTCCGCGGGCTTCGAGCCGGCCTGCACCTCGGCGATCATCTGGCCATTGTTGGCCGCGGTCCCGAACAGGGCCGGTTCGAAGGGGATGACCGTCTGGAGCGGCACGTCGAGCGCCTTGGCGAACTCGGCGGCCGCGATCTCCGGCCGCTTCGGCATGCCGACGCCGTTGAGGACGACCCGGGCCTTCGCATCGTTGGGACGCTGCTGGTGCAGCAGCGCGAGCAGGTTCTTGACGTTGCGCAGGCCCGCCAGATCCGGCGCGGCGACGATCACGATCTCGTCGGCGCTGATCAGCACGCGCCGGGTCCAGGCGGACCATTGATGCGGCACGTCGAGGACGATGCACGGCACGGTCGAGCGCAGCAGGTCGGTGAGCGCGTCGAAGGCGGGCTCGGTCAAGTCGACGGTGCGGTCGAGGGTGGCCGGGGCCGAGAGCAGGCTCAGGTTGTCGGCGCATTTCGAGAGCAGCCGGTCGAGCAGGTTGGCGTCCAGGCGCTCGGGCGCGAACACCGCCTCGGCGATCCCCTGCGGCGGGTCCTGGTTGAAGTTGAGACCCGCGGTGCCGAAGGCGACGTCGAGGTCGGCGATCACGGTGGCCGTGCCGTGCTCCCGCGCCACGGTCCAGGCGAGGTTGTGGGCGATGGTGGAGCTGCCGACGCCGCCGCGGGCGCCGTAGACGGCGATGGTCCGTCCCACCGGCTTCGCGCCCGGCGCCGAGAACAGGTCGGAGACCGCACCGATCATGCCGACCGGCTCGACCGGCGCCATCAGGTACTCGCTCACTCCGCGCTGGATGAATTGCCGGTAGAGCAGCACGTCGTTGACGTGGCCGATCACGAGCACCTTGGTGCCCTCGTCGCAGACCTCGGCGAGCTGGTCGAGACATTCGAGCGGGCGCGACTTGAGGCCCAGGAACTCGATCACGATGACGTTGGGCGTGGGGGCGTGCCGGTACGCCTCCAGGGCCGCGGCACCCCCGCCCATCTGCACCTTGACGTGGGCCTTCTGCATCCGGCGATCGGAGGCGGTGCCCTCGATCATCGCGGCCGTCTCCGGCGTCTCGCAGAAGGCCTGGATCGTGATGCGCGGCACCGGGGCGATGGTCCGCTCTGAGGCCTCGTGGGTGTCCGGCATGATGCGCAGTTTCCGATTCGTGTACCGAGGGTGACGGACAGGGGGATGTCGAGAACCCGCCGGAGGGCGAACGCCGTGCCCGCGTTCGCGTCCGGTGCCCTAGTTGCTCTTCACGCCGTCGGCGACGTTCGCCTTTCCATCCTGACGCCATTGGGTTGACGGATCCTTGCCCTCGCGGAGCTGACCGATGTCACGCGTGCGCTGGATCGTATCGATGCGGCCCTCGGGCCGGCCGCGCACGAGATCGATCGGGTCGGCGACCTGCGCCGCGACGTTCGACTGCATCGCGCAGCCGAGATTCCACGACGGTTCGTTCGACCAGTCGGAGCGCAGGTCGCTGACGCCGAGGTCGCGCGGCCAGAGCCCGCACTTGTCGGCGACCTTGGCCTGCATCCGCTGGAAGCTCAGGCGCAGGGGCGCGGCGAGGGTCGGGTTGGCGACGGGGTAGGCGACCACCCGCAGGCCGCCGGCCGGCACGCCCATCTCCGCCGCGAAGTGGCGAACCGCTGCGCCGGTGCGCTCGACCGGCCCGGCCAGGGCCGGCGACACGCCGCGCGGCACCTCGACGACGAGGAGGCCGCGGCCGTAGCGGCGATATTCCACGAGGAACGCTTCGAGGTCCGCGCGCTGGCGCGGATCGAGGTGACCGATCCCGGTGGGGAAGAGATCGAGGCTGCGGTCGCCATCCGCCAGCACGATCGGGTGCCGCGTGCGCACGTCGATCGGGTAGGTCGACCCCGTGGTGGCGACGCGATCCGCGCGGCAGGCGCCGAGCGCGGCGGCGACCAGCACGACGGCGGCGGCGGGCCGGGCGCGGGAGACGAGGTTGCGAGCGGGTGAGGACATCGAGTGTCGATCCTGCGGGAGCGTCCCCTACCGAAATGGATGCCGGCTCGGCGGGGGAGCGCGCGTTCAGCCAAGGTCTTCGAGCCGTCCCCGACCACGTCCGGTCGGGAACGGCTCCGGATGGGGTCAGTCGGCGATGAAGCCGACGCGGCCGCGATAGGCCGGCCCGAGGGTGCCGCCGCCGACCGTGCCGTAGAGCTTGTTGAGGCGCCCGAGCAGGACCGCCTGACCGTCCGTCGCGTCGACGAAGCCGTCGTCCGGCCGTTGGACCTGCCGCGCCTCCATGGGCTGCGCGATGTAGGGCGTGACCATGATCATCAGCTCGGTCTCGTCGCGCTGGTAGTCGCGCGAGCGGAACAGGGCGCCGAGGATCGGCAGGTTCATCAGCCCGGGCAGGCCGCCGATCGAGGCCCGGTTCTTCTGCTGGATCAGGCCGGCCGTCATCATCGTGGCGCCGGAGGCGAGTTCCACCGTCGTCTCGGAGCTGCGCCGCGTCGTCGCCGGCACCGGCGTGACCCGGCTGGAGCCGGGGAAGGAGAAGCTGTAGCTGTTCTGCCGGTCAAGTTCGGTCACGTCGGTGGCGACGCGGATCGAGATGCGGTTCTCCGCCAGCACGATCGGCGTGAAGGCGAGGCTGACGCCGTAGGGCTTAAATTCGAGCGCGACGGTACAGGCCGCGCCGGCCACACCGGCGGCGCAGTTCGAAGGAACGGGGATCTCGCCGCCGGCGGTGAACTTGGCCGATTCACCCGAAATCGCCGTCAGCGTCGGCTCGGCCAGGATGCGGGAGACGCCGGCCTGCTCGAAGGCGCGCAACGTCGCCTGGAGCGAGGCGCCGCCGGAGCGGACCGAGGCGGACAGGGCGTTGCCGTCCGGCGTGTAGGCGCCGGTGATCGGAAACAGCGTGTTGTTCGTCAGGACGTTGCCGGTCGAACTGAGCGGATTCAGCGCCGACCAGTTACCGGTGACGTTGATGCCGAATTGCTTCAGGACCGTGCGCGCCACCTCGACCACGGTGACGCGGATCATCACCTGATCCTTGTTGCGGATCGTCAGGTTGTTGATGACGGCGCCACGGGTCCCCAATGCTCCGCCGGCGGCGATGCCGACGAAGGCGTTCGCGATGTCGAGCGCCTGCTGCGCCTCCGAGGCCGAGCTCACGCTGCCGGAGAGGACGAGCGATTCGCCGACCGCCTTCACGTCGAACCGGCCGCCGGGCAGGCTCTGCTGCAGCGACTGCCGCAGGACGTTGATGTCGCGGGCGATGGTGACGTCGAGCGCCGCGATCTGGCGCCCCTCGGCGTCCATCACGAAGATCGAGGTGGCGCCGTTGTCGATGCCGATCAGGAACAGCTTGCGGCTGGAGCGGACGACCGCGTTCGCGACCGCCGGATTGGCCACGAACACCTCCTTGGCGTCGCGGGGCAGATCGACGATCAGCGAGCGGCCCTTGCTCAGCTCGACCCGCCGGGAGACCGCCGCCTCGTTCGGTCCGATCGTCAGCACCGGCGAAGTCGCGGCGGGATTGGCCTGAACGGGGACCGAGGCGCACAGGGACGCCGAGGCGAGGCAGGCGCCGGAGAGCAGGAAGAGGGCGAAGCCGCGGAAGCGAGAGGGGGTCGTCATCGGTCCTGTCCTCAGCGGCGCTGCTGCTTGGCGACGCCGAATCGCACGACGGTCAAGGGGCCCTCGGTCGGCATGTCCGTCTCATCCGAGACGGCGGCGGTTCGGGCGGAATCCTGAATGCTGCGCAGGACGAGCGAGAGCTGCCCGACCTTCTGCGCCAGCGTGACGGTCTCGGCCTGGCTCGGGGTGAGAGCCAGGGTGGCCGTCTCCGCCGTCACGACGTTGGCGCCGTTCTTCTCCTGCACGATCTGGCCGACGGCGAGCACGCGCACATTGGTCAGCAGCGTCTCGGCGAACTGCTCGGCGCCCTCGTTGCTGGTCTTGATGACGTCGACATGATCGTTCGGCAGGATGAAGCCGCCGGCCGAGCTCGATCCTCGGGTATCGGTCGTGATCGCCACCGCCCGCATGCCCGACGGCAGGATCGCCGACATGAACCCGCTGCCGGCCTTGACGAGGCGTTCGGACCGGATCGGCTCATTGGCCGAGAAACCGGTGCGGATGATCGCGCCGACCGCGTCATCGAGCCCCTTCGGCGCGGCGCGCCGGTCGATCAGGCCTGGGGAGACCGCCTGTTCCGGCCAGGGTATCCAGCGCAGATCCTCGGGCTTGAGGGTCTGACCCATGGGCAGTTCTGCGGCAGCGACCAGCACCTCGCTCATCGGGATGGGCGCGACGGGTTCGGCCTTCGCGACGGGTGCGGGCTCGGGCGCCTTCTCGCCCTGCATCAGCAGGGCAGCACCGCAGCCCGCGACGAGCGCGATTCCCAGAACGGCGAGACGGGCTGGTTTCATGGGAGCGTGGAACCGTGGCGACGGCTTGGTCGCCGTCCGGTTCCGAGACTTGCCCGGGATTCGTCAAGTTAGGGTTAACCGAGCGTCACCGCGTGCTTTTCGGTGCTGTCCCGACCGGCACGATTCCGAAACCTGCGAAAAACGCGAAGGCCGCCTCGACGGCGGCCCGCTCAATTGGACCCTTCCCTCGATCAAGGCAGGGCGAGTTGCTCCAGTCCGACGGAATTCGGCAGCACCATCAGCGCGGCGGCAGCCAATGCGATGCCGTAGGGAACCCCGGTCTTCGCGTCATGCAGGTGTACGGCGAAGGGGAACTTGAGCGCCAATGTCGGCAGTGGGTACTTGCGGGCGGAGACGATCGAGAGCGTCAGGGGTCCTCCGAGAATCGAGGCCAGGATCAGATATTCCGGCAGGTTCGCGAGGCCGATCCAGAGGGCGGTGCTGGCCGCGAGCTTGGCATCGCCGCCTCCGATCCATCCTCGCGCGAAGAGGATGAATGTGATGACGAGGGTCAGGGCACCGGCCGCAAGGTGCCAGGCGAAGTCGGCCCAGGCCATGCCGGACGCGACGGCATAGAGAACGAATCCGATGAAGACGAGGCCGGTCACGCGGTTGGAGATGCGCATCGTCAACAGATCGCTGGCGGCAGCGTAGGCCATCAGGAACGGGAAGAGGATGCACAGAAGGAGATAGGCCGCCATGTTCGACACGGAACTATTCCTTGCTCGGCCTGATCTTTGGGTCGTTTGGATCACGTGCTCGGCCGGGTATGGCTCGGCAGAAAGTCCGCTGTTCTTCGCGCGCCGATCCCTTCCGAGAACGGCGCTTGCGCAGGGCGTCGATCATTCGGCGCCGCCGGACCGAGCGATTGCAGGTTATGACGGATGCGATCCGCCATAACCTGGAAACCTCGTCGCCCAGCTTTGAGAATTACTGCGCGGTGCCGAGCTTCGTGGTCTGCGTGTTCAGGCCATCGCCGAGCGTCGCGAAGGCGGTCGACAGGTTGGTCTTGAACGTGGTGAAGATGCCGATCACGGCGATACCGACCATGGTCGCAACCATGCCGTACTCGATAGCAGTCGCGCCGGACTCGTCAGAGATGAAGCGCTTGGCAATGTTCTTCACGATGATCTCCACTTGTTTTAATCCGATGGACGACCGTCGGAAGTCTGTAGAGGCCCCGATCGGCGACAGGTCGAGATGTAGTCCCGACGCGTTGCGTTTGGGTTAAATCGATCTCCCAACCAAGCCTCCTGCCGGTCGTTCGCGAAGATCAGTTAACGACGTATTGCACCAATCACTCGAATGGTCCGCAAGGAGCCGACGTATCGACGGATGCCCGCCGCTTCGAATACGGTTAGCGCTTCCTTCATCACTTTCCTGTTCCGTACCGCGACGGGAGATGCCTCTCCTTCGGATCGGTGCCGCGGATACGGCACGGACTCCGGCGGCGAGTCCGGCACTCCGCGCGATCGGACCGACCCTTCATGCCCCGCCTGCGCCCTCATCGCTTCCCGCTCCCCACCGTCTCGGCGGTTCTCGCGCTCCTCGTGCTGACGGCGCCCGCCCGCGCCAACGAGCCCGCGCCGCAGGGCGCCGTCTCGGTGCAGGTGGACAACGCGAAGGTGATCCGCCTGCCGGAGAAGACGCAGACCGTGGTGGTGGGCAACCCGATGATCGCCGACATCACCCTGCAGAAGAACGGCGTCGTGGTGCTGACGGGCAAGAGCTTCGGCACCACCAACCTGATCGCCCTCGACGGCAAGGGTGCGATGCTCGCCGAATCGACCATCAGCGTGCAGGCACCGCAGGCCTCGATCATCACCGTGCAGCGCGGCCTCGACCGCGAGTCCTATTCCTGCACCCCGAACTGCCAGCCCTCGGTGCAGCTCGGAGACGCCACCAAGTACTTCGACGAGACCAGCAAGCAGGCCGAGGCGCGCCGCGGCATGGCGACGGCGAACCGATAACGCCGGTCGCCCGGCCGTTGCCACACGGCGCCGTTGCGTGTATGGCCCGCCCGCGCCCTTGAGACACCCTTGGAGGCACGGGCGCGCTGGGGAACGGTCGGGCCGTCCGCTTCGGGCGGCCTTTGTCGTTGGCCCGGCTCCATCTTTTTACAAAAGGATCACGCCATGAGCGCCACCAAGACGCTTGAGGCCGTGGCACGCGACCGGGTCGGCAAGGGGGCCGCCCGGGCCGTTCGTCGCCAGGGCCAGATTCCCGCCGTCATCTACGGCGGCAACCAAGCCCCCGAGGCCATCGCCGTCGACCTCATCCGCGCCCGCACGCTGATCTACGCCGGCGGCTTCAAGACGACGCTGTTCGACATCACCGTCGGCGGCAAGAAGACCCGCGCGATCCCGCGCGACTTCCAGCTCGACCCGGTCAGCGGCGTGCCGCTGCACGTCGACTTCCTGCGCGTCGTCGCCGGCCAGACCGTCACGGTCGATGTCCCCGTCCACTTCGTCAACGAGGACAAGGCGCCGGGCATCAAGCAGAAGGGCGGCACCCTCAACATCGCGCTGCACACGGTCTCCCTCGACGTGGCGCCCGACCAGATCCCGGACGCGATCGAGGTCGACCTCACCGGCCGCGAGATCGGCGACGTGATCCACGCCGCCGACCTGCGCCTGCCGGCCGGTACCTATACCGGCGAGCCGACCGACACGGTCGCCAACCTCCTGCCGCCGACGGTGCTCGGCGCCGAGGTCGAGGCCGAGGAGGCCGCGATCGCCGAGGCGCAGTCCGCCGAGGCCGCCGAGGAGAAGGCGGATGCCGACGCCGAGGCCACGGCCGAGAAGAACGAGACCGAGGAGTAAGCCGCGACGGGCGCCGAACGGCGCCCGCCACGCGCGCATCCATCGATGCCCCGGCCGCCCGGCCGGGGCATTTCCATTTGCCGGGCATCGAATCGGGGGCACGCATGCGGCTCATCGTCGGATTGGGAAATCCCGGCGCGCGCTACGCGCGCAACCGTCACAACATCGGCTTCATGGCCTTGGACGAGATTGCCCGCGTCCACCGGGCCGCCCCGTTCCGCCGCCGCTTCCAGGGCGAGGCGGCCGAAGTCGTGCTCGGCTCCGAGCGCGCGATCCTGCTGAAACCCCAGACCTTCATGAACGAATCCGGCCGCTCGGTCGGCGAGGCGCAGCGCTTCTTCAAGATCCCGCTCGCCGACGTGATCGTCCTGCACGACGAACTCGACCTCGCGCCGGCCAAGCTGCGGGTGAAGCTCGGCGGCGGCAATGCCGGCCATAACGGCCTGCGCTCGATCACGGCGCTGTGCGGAAACGACTATCGCCGGGTCCGCCTCGGCATCGGCCATCCCGGCGACAAGGCGCTGGTGCACGCCTACGTGCTCAACGACTTCGCCAAGTCGGAGGAGCCGTGGGTCGAGGATCTCTGCCGGGCGACCGCCGACCACGCGCCCCTGCTGGCGGCGGGCGAGGATGCGAGCTTCCAGAACAAGGTGCACCTCGCCATGGCCGGCCGCGGCTGGGACGCGGTGAAGACGCCCGCAGAGGCCGGCAAGGCGAGGGCGAAGGACGCGCGCGACGCGAATTGACACGAAAACACGAGGACACGATATCCGCTTCGCGGAGGCGGAATGAAGAATCTCACGATCACCCTCGACGAGGATCTGTTCGCCTGGGCGCGGATCGAGGCGGCCAAGCGCGGCCAGAGCCTGTCGCGGTTCGTCGCCGACACGCTGACCGAGCGACGGGCACCGGACATCGCCGGACAACTCGCGATCCTCGACGAGTTTTTCGAGGGACCCGGCTGGGCGGGTGCGGCCGAGGACTGGCCCCGACGAGACGAGATCTATGACCGGCCGGCTCTTCTTCGACACGAACGTGATCGCCTACCCGCTCGATCCGAAGGATCCCGCCAAGAGGCGGGCAAGCATGGTGCTGATTCGGGAGGCGCTGGCACGTCGGAGACTCGTGGTGAGCCCGCAGATCCTCAATGAGTGCTATGCCGTGCTGGTCCACAAGCGCCGGCTCGCTCCCGCTGCCAGGGTGCAGCGCTATCTCTCGGCCTTCGATGCAGCCTGCTCAGCTCCGCTCGATCTTCAGACGCACAAGGCTGCGGCGGCGATCGAGGCGCGGCACCGCCTGTCATGGTGGGACAGCGTGGCCGTTGCCTCCGCGCTCCAGGCCCGCTGCGACGCCTTTGTCTCCGAGGACATGGCCGATGGCCAGACCATCGAGACCCTGACCATCGTCAATCCCTTCTCACCCCACGCTCTCGCGCGGCTCGCGCTCACCGGACGGACCTGATTCATGGGCTTCAAATGCGGCATCGTCGGCCTGCCGAACGTCGGCAAGTCGACCCTCTTCAACGCGCTGACGCAGACCGCCGCGGCCCAGGCCGCGAACTACCCGTTCTGCACCATCGAGCCGAACGTCGGCGAGGTCGCCGTGCCCGATCCGCGCCTGGATGAACTCGCCAAGATCGCCTCCTCGAAGGAGATCATTCCGACGCGGCTGACCTTCGTCGACATCGCCGGCCTCGTGCGCGGCGCGTCGAAGGGCGAGGGTCTCGGCAACCAGTTCCTCGCCAACATCCGCGAGGTCGATGCCATCGCCCACGTGGTGCGCTGCTTCGAGGACGGCGACGTCACCCATGTCGAGGGCAAGGTCGATCCCATCGCCGACATCGAGACGATCGAGACCGAGCTGATGCTCGCCGATCTCGACAGCCTGGAGAAGCGCGTCGTGGCGCTCGAGAAGCGCGCCAAGGGCTCCGACAAGGAGGCCAAGGAGTTCCTGGACCTCGTCAACCGCGCCCTGCCGCTCCTGCGCGACGGCAAGCCGGCCCGGCTCGTGGAGCGGAAAGTCGAGGAGGAGCGGCTGTTCCAGCAGCTCGGCCTGATGACGGCGAAACCCGTGCTCTACGTCTGCAACGTCGACGAGGGCGATGCCGACAAGGGCAATGCGAAGTCGCAGGCCGTGTTCGACCGGGCGAAGGCGGAGGGCGCCGTCGCCGTCGTCGTTTCCGCCAAGATCGAGAGCGAGATCGCGGTGATGCCTCTGGCCGACCAGACCGAGTTTTTGGAGGCGGTGGGGCTGACCGAGCCCGGCCTGAACCGGGTGATCCGCGCCGGCTACGACCTGCTCGGCCTCGTGACCTACTTCACCGTCGGCCCGAAGGAGGCCCGCGCCTGGACGATCACCAAGGGCACCCGTGCCCCGGCAGCGGCCGGGGTGATCCACACCGACTTCGAGAAGGGGTTCATTCGCGCCGAGACCATCGCCTTCAAGGACTACACCGCGCTGAATGGCGAGGCGGGCGCCCGCGACGCCGGCAAGCTGCGGCTGGAGGGCAAGGACTACGTGGTGCAGGACGGCGACGTGCTGCATTTCCGCTTCGCCAACTGACAGGGAGCCCGGCATGGAGCTTCACCCGCGCCATGCCTGGGACCTGACGCCGGCCGAGGCGGTCGCCCTGCAGCGCCGGCTCCGCGGCGAGATCGAGGCCGATCGGCCGATCGACCTCGGCGCGGTCCGGCTGGTGGCCGGGGTCGATGTCAGCGTGAAGAACGAGCGTTCACGCGCCGCGGTCGTCGTGGTGACGTTTCCCGGCTTTCTCCTCGTCGAGACAGCGACCGCCGAGCGGCCGACGCCGTTCCCCTACATCCCCGGCCTGCTGAGCTTTCGCGAGGGGCCGGTTCTCGAGGAAGCGTTCGGGCGCCTGCGGACGGAGCCGGACGTGTTCCTGTTCGACGGCATGGGCACGGCCCATCCCCGCCGGATCGGCATCGCCAGCCATATGGGACTGTGGCTGCAGCGCCCGACCATCGGCGTCGGCAAGACCCGCCTCGTCGGCACCAACGCGCCCCTGCCCGAGGAGAAGGGCGCGCACGTCCCCCTGATCGACCGTGGCGAGACCATCGGCGCCGTGGTCCGCACGCGTACGGCCAAGCACCCGCTGTTCATCTCGCCGGGGCACCTCGCCGACATTCCGAGTGCTGTCGAACTGGTGCTGGCCTGCTCGCCGAAATACCGCCTGCCGGAGCCGATCCGCCTCGCGCACAACGCGGCGGGCGATTTCTGATCGACCCGGTCCGGCAATCCCAGGGCTCCTCATGCTGAGGCGCCGAGCGGGAGCTCGGCCTCGAAGCACGCCTGAACGGTCGATCCCACGGCGCCGGTCCGCCGGGAGAATCGACGCGGCGTGCTTCGAGGCTGCTGGCGCAGCTCCTCAGCATGAGGGCCGTCGTGACTGCCGTGACGGCGCAGCCGAACCGCCGGTCAGTGCGCCTCTTCCCAGTTCCCCGCCGCCCGCGCCTCGACCACGAGCGGCACGCTCAACGACAGGGCCGGCGCCGGTGCCTCCTCCATCACCCGCGCGATCACCGGGATCGTCGCCTCCACCTCGTCGTCGGGCACCTCGAACACGAGTTCGTCGTGCACCTGCAGCAGCATCCGCGCGGTCAGCTTCTTCGCCTCCAGCGCGTCCTCCATCCGCGTCATCGCGCGGCGGATGATGTCGGCCGCCGTGCCCTGGATCGGGGCGTTGATGGCCTGGCGCTCCACGCTCGCCCGCTCGGACGGGTTGTTGGAGCGGATCTGCGGGTAGTGGCAGACGCGCCCGAACAGGGTCGTGACGTAGCCCTTCTCGCGGCACGAGCGCTTGGTGGTGTCGATGTAGTCGCGGATGCCGGGAAAGCGCTCGAAATACTGCTTGATGAAGGCGGACGCCTCCTCGCGGCCGATGCCGAGGCGGTCCGCGAGCCCGAAGGCCGAGATGCCGTAGATGATGCCGAAATTAATGGTCTTCGCTCGCCGCCGCAGGTCGCCGGTCATCTGGTCGAGCGGCACGCCGAACATCGCCGAGGCGGTGGCCGCGTGGATGTCGAGCCCCTGCTCGAACGCCTCGCGCAGCTGCGGGATGTCGGCGATGTGGGCGAGCAGGCGCAGCTCGATCTGCGAGTAGTCGGCCGAGATCAGCTTCTTGCCCTCGGGCGCGACGAAGGCGCGGCGGATGCGCCTCCCCTCCTCCGTGCGGATCGGGATGTTCTGCAGGTTCGGATCCGACGAGGAGAGCCGCCCCGTCGTGGTGGCCGCGAGCGCGAAGGAGGTGTGGACCCGGTTCGTGCCGCGGTTGGCATGCTCCTGCAGCGAGTCGGTGTAGGTCGATTTCAACTTGGAGAGCTGGCGCCAGTTCAGGATCTTTTTCGGGAGGTCGTGCCCCGCCTGAGCGAGTTCCTCCAACAGGGTCGCGGGCGTGGCCCACTGGCCCGACGGCGTCTTCTTGGCGCCGGGCAGGCCCATCTTGCCGAACAGCACGTCGCCGATCTGCTTCGGGCTGGACACCTGGAACCGCTCGCCCGCGTCCTCCTGGATCTCCTCTTCGAGCCGCGCCAGGATCTGCGAGAAGTCGCCGGAGAGGCGGCTCAGCATGTTGCGGTCGATGGCGATGCCCGCCCGCTCCATCCGCGCCAGAACCGGGACGAGGGGACGCTCCAGCGTCTCGTAGACGGTCACCCGGTGCTCGGCGACGAGGCGGGGCTTCATCATTCGCCACAGGCGCAAGGTCACGTCGGCGTCCTCCGCCGCGTAGGCGGTCGCCTTGTCGATCGCCACGCGGTCGAAGGTGACCTTGCTGCGGCCGGTGCCCGCGACGTCGGCGAAGGTGATCGGCTGGTGGCCGAGATGGCGGCGGGCGAGCTCGTCCATGCCATGCCCGCCCTTGCCGGCATCGAGCACGTAGGAGATCAGCATCGTGTCGTCGAAGGGCGCCACGTCGATGCCGTAGCGGTGCAGCACCGAGAGGTCGTATTTCAGGTTCTGCCCGACCTTGAGCGTGCCGGCATCCTCCAGCAGCGGTTTGAGCAGCTTGAGGGCGGTGTCGAAGTCGATCTGGCCGGGCTGCTTGTCGGAGGCATCCGCCCCCGCGCCGCCATCACCGAACAGGTCGCCGCCCTTCACCTCGGGCTTGACGTGGGCGAGCGGGATGTAGGCCGCCCGCCCCGGCGCGGTCGCGAGCGAGACGCCGACGAGTCCGGCCTTGGCCGCGTCGAGGGCGTCGGTCTCGGTATCGACGGCGATCACGCCGGCCTCGTAGCTCTCGGCGATCCAGGCTTCCAGCTGCTCGACCGTGGCGATCGTCTCGTAGGCGGCGGTGTCAAACGGCTTGACCGCCTCCGCCGCCCGGGCGGCCACGAGCATCGCGGGCG
Organism: Methylorubrum podarium; assembly: GCF_022179745.1. Lineage (GTDB taxonomy): Bacteria > Pseudomonadota > Alphaproteobacteria > Rhizobiales > Beijerinckiaceae > Methylobacterium > Methylobacterium podarium. Next base: position 22,115 of record NZ_BPRD01000092.1, on the reverse strand, counting down.
TCGGCTCGGTCGGCGCACGCTTCTTCTTCGGCGCCTGATCCGGCAGGTCGAGATCGGCGAAGGGGTCGGCCTCGCCCGCCTCGGGCGGGGCCGCGCCGTCCGTCCGCTCCGGCGCGGCCTCGGTCTCGGGATCGACCGGCACCGCATCGCCGAAGAACGGCACCGCGTCGCTGCCGCCGGCGGCGTTGGTGTAGGCGTGGGGCTGCGCGCCCGGCAGCAGCGCCGGATCGGGCTTCACCGCCTCCGGATCGACGTGGAGCATCTGGGCGATGCGCCGCGTCAGGGTGTTGAATTCCATCGCCTTCAGGAAGCCGACGAGCTTTTCCGGGTTGGGCTGCGGCACGCCGAGTTCGTCGAGCGGCACCGGAACCGGCACGCTCTCCTCGAGCGCCACGAGGCGGCGCGAGAGCTTGGCCTGATCGACGTTGGCGAGCAGCGTCTCCCGGCGCTTGGGCTGCTTGATCTCGGCGGCCCGCTCCAGGAGCTGCTCCAGGCTGCCGTACTCCTTGATGAGCGCGGCGGCCGTCTTGAGGCCGATGCCGGGCACGCCGGGAACGTTGTCCGAGGTGTCGCCGATCAGCGCCAGCGCGTCGCCGATCTGCTCGGGTGACAGCCCCTCCCACTTGGCGATGATCGCGTCGCGGTCGAGGTTGCGCTCGGGCCGGTAGCCGGGCTTGCCCTTGGCGCCGGACTCGAAGTCGTAGAACCGGATTTTTTCGGAGACGAGCTGCATCAGGTCCTTGTCGGAGGACACGATGATGACCTCGGCGCCGCGCGCCTCCGCCTGCCGCGCGTAGGTCGCGATCAGGTCGTCGGCCTCGTAGCGCTCCAGTTCCACCGCGTGCAGGCCGAAGGCGCGCACCGCGTCGCGCATCAGCGGCATCTGGCGCTTGAGGTCGTCGGGCGCGTCCGGCCGATGGCCCTTGTAGTCGGGGAACAGCTCCTTGCGGAACGAGCCCTCGGACTTGTCGAAGACGATGCCGAGATGGGTCGGCCTCACCCCCGCCGCACCGTCCTGGAGAAACTGCGCGATCTTGGTGCAGAACAGGCGCACCGCCCCCGTGGGCAGGCCGTCGGAGGGCCGGGTGTTGTACTTCTGGTCCTGGTTGATCGACTGGAAGTAGGCCCGGAAGATGAAGGACGAGCCGTCGACGAGGATCACCCGGTCGTCGGCGCCGACGGGCTTGTCCGGTTGCGGTTGCGTCTCAGCGGTCATCGGTCGAACAGCCATCGGCGAACGGGGGCCCGGAGGCGGGCCGCGCCGATCCATAGAGCATTTTCGCCCCCTCAGGACATCGCCCCCATGCCGGGAAATGCCGCAGATCCCCGGCTTCCCTCGCGGCCGGCGGCGGGCCGGTCGCGACTGGGAGCGGGAACGACTCGATCCGATCGCGTCGCGAAGGACTGGCCGCGTGAGGAAAGTCGCCGGATCCCGCACCCATGTGCGCTCGTGCACGAGACGTCACCTGGACGACGCCGGTGCGGGAAACCATTCTGCGAAAACAGGTTTTTTGCCGCGCACGATGTCGCTGCACGAAATTTCGCCCGCTGGGTCGTCATCTTGAACTATATTGATGTTGCACTGCGACAAATTGGGTATTGTCGTCAGCCAGATCGCGCACAGATCCTGATCATCGAAGACGGCCAGCAGCCGATACGAGCTTCAATACAGTTTCGGCTCCGCATGGAACCGTCCGACATGACAGACAGAGGTACGATCATGACGAACCGCAGCAAGATCACCACCGCCCTCGCCCTCGCTCTCGGCCTGGCCGCGACCCCGAGCTTCGCGCAGGGCGTTCCGTCCGACAGCGCCAGCTTCAACCGTGACGGCACCCTCAATGTCTGGGGCGCGCATATCGACCCGGTGCGCGAGCGCGGCGGCCTCATCGGCGGCGTCGGCAACGTGGTCGGCGGCGTGACCAACACGGCCGGCAGCATCGTCGGCGGGACGCTCGGTGCGGCGGGCACCATCGTCGGCGGCACCGTGGGCGCGGCGGACGACATCGTGACCGGCTCGGTCCGCCGCCCCGCCGGCTACACCGCTTACCCGAGCGACGGCCGCCCGGCCTACTGAGCCACTCCGTCCAGAGAGCGTCGAGGGGAGCGGCGGGGCAAGAGCTTCGCCGCTCCCCTTTTGCATGGCACCGGCCGTCCGGAAGCGACGGCAGCCTCGCTCCGCACCCCACGATGAGGGTGAGAGCTGGACCAATCGCGGCATCGATCTGGCTCGGTGCCGAAGAGCGAAGGCAAATGGGGCCTCAGGCGGCAGCGCCCACCGTGTCCGCCATGCGCGCGTCCCGGGTCCCGAGCGGTTTCTCCTCGCCCACAGTCGTGTCCTTGGCGGTTTGATGCTCGAGTTCGGCGTTGAGCTGCGCGCCGAGCAGCACGATCGTCGTCGAGAGCCAGATCCAGGTCATGAAACCGATGGCGGCGCCGAGCGAGCCGTAGGTCTTGTCGTAGCTGCCGAAATTCGAAACGTACCATGAGAATAGCAACGAGCCGGCCAGCCACAGGAATGCCGCCAGCGATCCGCCCGGCGTCACCCAGCGCCACCGCGGCGCGTCGCGGCTCGGGCCGTAGCGGTAGAGCACCGCGAGCATCAGGATCACCACGACGAACAGCGCCGGCCAGCGCAGCAGTGCCAGCCACCACGCATCGCCCGACATCCTGACGAACTGGATCGCCACCGGCACGGCGACGATGCCGGCGAGCGCGACCACGACGAAGAGCAGGGCGCCGGCGGTGAAGGCGAGCGAGACGAGATTGAGCTTGAAGAAGCCGCGCCGCTCCCGCTCGTTGTAGACGAGGTTGAGCGCGTCGAAGACGTGTTTGACGCCGCCATTGGCGCTCCAGATCGAGAGCACGATGCCAATCAGCGCGGTGAGGCCCAGCGCCGTATCGCCCTTCTCGGTCAGTCGCTTCACCTGCTCGGAGACGATATCGACGCCGCCGGACGGGAGGACGCCGCGCAGCGCGTCGATCTGCTGGTTGATGGTCGAGACGTCGGCGACGAGACCGTAGACGGAGACCAGGGCCGCGATGGCCGGGAAGATCGCGAGGAGCACGAAGAAGGTCACGCCCGCCGAGACGAGGGTGAGGCGGTTCTCGCCGATATCCTTGTAGGTCCGCTTGAGGACATCCATCCAACCCGCGGCGGGCACTTCGGTCGGCCGGTCGGCGGAACGGCCGCGGTCGCGCTCGGTCCGCGCGACCCGGTGGGCGTCGGCGCCCTCGTGCGAGGGCGATTCCTCTCGCGCCGAGCCCGACGCATCGTCGCTCGAGCCCGCACGGTGCGGGGACGATCCCGATCGGCGCGGCAGGGCGACGACCCCGAGGAGCGCCGCCGCCAGGGCCATCGTCCACAGGGCTGGATGGCGGGGATCGCCGGCTGAGCCCGCAGCGGCGTCGGGAACGGCGCGGTCGGATGTAGGCATCGAAGGATCGGCTCCGTCCGCCGCAGGACCGGCGGCGCTGTTTTCGCAACCCTTTGGCCCGGCTTTCGGTTCACACGGACGTGAGCACCGCGTCGGCAGCGTATTCGGGCAGCGTATTCGGATCGAGCGCGCACGAAAAATCCACATTCGCGCCAAGTTTTCGCCGGAACTGTTAAGATCCGACTCCGTTGAAAGCGCATCGGTCGAACGCGACCCCCTCGCTTCAGGAGCCGTCGATGCCATCGACCCCGCCCCGCTCCGGACGTCGCCTCGCGCTCGTCCTGGCGTCCTCAGCGCTTGTTCTCTCCACCGTGGCCGGCGTGCATGCGCAGGAGGGTGGCCTCGGCGGCCTCTTCCAGCAGCTCTTCGCCCCGCAACAGGCAGCCCCCGCTCCCGCACCGGCCGTGACCTCCTACGGCAGTGCCAGCGAGGTGAACGAGCGCTACCGCTGGCGGCGCCACCGGGGCACGACGGAGCGGAGCCGCCCCAAGGTGCGTTACGCTGCCCTGCCGAAGGTTGCCCTTCCGAAGGATGAGGGTGATGGAATCAGCGGCAAGCAGCCGGTCGACTCGAAGGCGATCGCGGCGAATCCGACGGCCGCCCTCCTGCGCGACGAAACCCTTCGGCCCGGCGACATCGTGGTCATGCCGAACGGCCCGAAGGTCTTCAAGGGGCGCGAGGATCGCGGTCGCGGCGCCAAGGCTGCCCGTCACCGCCTGAGCGACTTCGAGGACGTGAAGAACGCGCGCACGATCGATGCGAAGACCCGGCGCAAGCTGCTGGCGATGATGCTGCCGCACGGCGCCATGCCGGCCGACGAGGCTCGAAAAGTTCTCGCCAAGGCTCGGCGCCTGGCACCGCAGGAGGACATCGAGCCGCTCAACCGTCAGGCCCGCGCCGAGACGGGGCCGGCTCCCGCCCGCATCATCAACCCGTGGCAGACGGCCCGGTAAGGCTCGGAGAACGCGAAACGCTCCGTCGGACGCTGGCGGATTGCCAGCGCACTGGAAGCTCGCGGCGAGCGTCTCGGCCGGCGCAGGCGGTCCCTGCTGCGCGGGAGGAGACGAGCGCAACGGATTCGCGTTCAGAGGATGAAAATCATCTCGGACGAATTCTGCGGCTTACCGCAGGACCAGCATCGGGACTGCTAGCCGTCGACGAGGACGATGAGATGGTGGAGCCTAACGGGATCGAACCGATGACCTCTTCCATGCCATGGAAGCGCTCTCCCAGCTGAGCTAAGGCCCCATCATGTGTGCCGCAACCGGTTCCGGTCTCTGGCATCGCCGACAGCGCTGAGTGCGTCGGCGATGGGCGGTTCTATAAGCGGAGGATCGGCGGGACTCAACCCCCTTTTTGGAGGCTTGGCCGAATTTTTGAGCCGCCTTTCGATCCACCGCACCTACCGATCGCGGGCTCGTTGCGGGACGTGATCCGTTCCACGCTGGTCGGGGCGCGCGAAGCGCCGCCCGGCCGCCCTCACTGCTGAGCCCGAACCACGTAGCGCTCCATCAGCAATCCGATGGTGAGGCTGCCGAAGACCCAGCCGAAAAGGTAGAGATAGTCGATCTGGACGGGGATCGTCGGATCGTAGCCCAGGCGGACCCACTCGATGATCTGCGTGACCGGATTCCATTTCATATAATAATAGATCTCATCAGGCATATAGCACGCCATAAAATAGACGCCACTCGTGAGATAGACCGTCAAAGTAACGAGAATATATCCCAGAGCCCAACCTGGGAAAACAGAGCAAATTCCGACATTGATCGTCCCGACGCCGATCCCGAGCGCGATTGCTGTCAGGTAACCTCCAATGGCCGTTATCAGGTCGACGGGAACAGGATCGGCACCGAAACAGAGAAGTACGACGAAGACGAGACCGGCACCGAGAAAGCTGCTAACAATTTCAACTAAAATACGCGCGACGATCGTGTCGAAACGCTTGACCTGCGGGAAATAGGTCAGCGGCTTGTGAACCATGTAGCCTTTCATCACCTCGCGGGAGATGTACTGAAAGGCCAGCGCCGGGAGCGCGCCCGATGCGACGAAAACCATCGGGTCATCGCCCATCGGCGATTTGATGCCGCGAAAGGTCATGGCACCCACGATGATGCCGAGATGCACGCAAGGCCACAGCACCTGCACCAGATAGCCCCAGTAGGTACCGCCGAACCGGCTGCGCATGTCGCGCAGCATCAGGGCGCTGAGGACGCGCAGGTAGACGTCGAGGAAGCTCTGACGCTGAGGCAGGGACGGGGCGTGGGCGTTCATGGAATCCGTCGCAACGGGGCAGTCGCGCCGTTATGCTGGCCTGCAATCGCGACGAAATCGAGGACGGGTCAGGCGCCGCCGCGCCGTCCTGCCTCGTCCGTGTGCGACGCGATGCGGTAGAAGGCGGCAAGCACCAGCAGGAAGACGGCGAGGCCGAGCCACGGCCCCACGCCGCCCAGCGCGTCCGCGGCGAAGGCGAGGGAGGCGCTGCGGCCGCTCAGCGTGTCGGCGGCGGCGAGCAGGACGCCGACGACGCTCTCGCCGACGAGGAAGCCCGAGGCCAGCAGCACCCCGCGCCGGCGTCCCCCCGCTTGCGCCGCCTCGTCCGCCCCGCGCAGACGGCCTGCGGCGAGCCGGCCGACGACACCGCCGAAGGCGATCGTCACGACCACCTCCAGCGGCAGGTACATGCCGATCCCGACGGTGAGCGCCGGAAAGGAGCGGCCGCTGCGGCGCAGACGGGCCTCGAGGGCGACGAGCAGTGCGCCGAGGCCGCCCCCGGTCGCCACCATCGACCAGGGCAGTTCGCCGCGGACGATGCCGCCGGCGATCTGGGTCATGAGCGCCGCCTGCGGCGCCGGCAGGGCGGAGGCCTCGTCCATCCCCTCCCGCGGCAGGGCGCCGACGAAGCCGTAGGCGTTGTAGAGGAGGTCGAGGAGCGGGGCGATCACCAGGGCCCCGACGCCGACGCCGGCCGCCAGCGCCACCTGCTGGCGCCAGGGGGTGGCATCGACGAGCTGGCCGGTCTTGAGATCCTGAAGGTTGTCGTTGGCGATCGAGGCGGTGGTGACGACGATGGCCGAGAGCAGGAGGACGGCGGCGACGACGAAGCGCTCGCCCTCCGGCCCGGCGGCGCGGCCGAGGAGCAGCGGCAGCAGCAGCGCCGCGAGCAGCGTCGTGAGGATCCCGATGCCGGAGATCGGACTGGAGGACGAGCCGAGGAGGCCCGCGAGGTAGCCGCAGGCCGCCGCCATCAGGAAGCCGAAGCCGACGGTGAAGAGGGTGGCGAAGGCCACCAGTGCGAAGCGCATTCCGCCGAGTTCGGCGCCGGTGCTGAAATGGAAGAACAGCCATGCCAGCGGCAGCGCGAGCAGGAGCGAGGCGCCCGCGACCCAGGTGATCGGCAGGTCGCGCTCCTGACGGGGCAGTTGGCGCAGGGCGTGCCCGCCGCCCCGCGCGGCGCCGAAGGCGGAGCGGATGCTGCCGAGGATCGAGCGGCCGAGGGAGGCGACCGTCCAGATCGCGCCGACCGCGATGATGCCCGCGCCGATGAGGCGAACCTTTTCCGACCAGACCGCCCGTGCGGCGGCCTCCGCGCCCTCGGTGCCGGCGCCATCGCCGAAGGCGGTGAGAAGCGGCACCGCGAGGCCCCAGGCCAGGGCCACGCCGGCGAGCAGGGCGAGGCAGGCACCGAGCCCGACGAGATAGCCGACGCCGACGAGGGCGGGGGAGAACCCGGTCGCGAAGCGTAACAGGGCCGGTCCCGCGGCGAGGGTGGTGTGCAGGCCGTCGGCGAGGAGGCGGAAACCGGTGGTGGCGAGCCCGATCAGCCCGCCCGCCCCCGCCGCACCGAGCAGGATGCGCAGGCCGCCCCGGTCGCCCGCCTCGCCCGCATGCAGCACCTCGGCGGCGGCGGTCCCCTCGGGATAGGGAAGCCCGGCGCCCATCACGAGCGCGCGCCGCAGGGGGATCGAGTAGACCAGGCCGATCAGGCCGCCGACGAGGCAGACCGCGGTGGTCTGCCAGAAGGGGAACCCGTGCCAGTGGCCGATCAGGACGAGGCCCGGCAGGACCAGGATGACGTTGCACAGGGTGCCCGCCGCCGACCCCTGCGTCTGGACGATGTTGTTCTCGAGGATGCCGGAACCGCCGAACAGGCGCAGCAGACCCATCGAGAGCATGGCCGCGGGGATCGAGGTCGAGAAGGTCACCCCCGTCTTCAGGCCCATATAGAGGTTCGCGGTCATGAACACGACCGTGATCACCGCCCCCAGCAGGAGCCCGCGCAGGGTGATCTCGGCGATATGACGGGAGCCGTCCTGAGCGGCATCGCCGGGCGGTGGGGAGCGGTCGTCGGATCGTGCGTCCACGGGCAGGCATCTCCGGTGCCGCCCCGCGGTTCGGGACATCGACACCGTTCGGGAACCCGACGGCCCCCTCGTCTGATCCCCCGTCGCGCCGACGCCGCGGCCAAGCCTGGTCCGTGGCGGGTCGGCGCGGACCTGCGGGGCGAGCCCGCATCGAGGAGAGACCAAGAGATGAGCCGACCGGTGCGCCACGAGATCCCGCCGCGCTCGGGGACCGCCTTCACCCTCGATCGCGGCCAGCGGCTGACGGTGATCGATCCCCAGGGCGAGCAGGTGGCCGACCTCGTCGCCTTCCGCCGAGACGACCTCGACGAAGTCATCTCCTCGGGTCGCACCATCGACTACGCCTCGCGCATCTTCCTAACGACGGGCGACCCGATCTATTCCAACCGCTCCAACGTGCTCCTGCGCATCGTCGAGGACACGGTGGGCCGCCACGACTTCCTGCTCACCCCCTGCTCGGCCGACACGTTCCGGATCATCTACGGCGACGAGCATCCCCACCGGGGCTGCTTCGGCAATCTCGCCGCGGCGCTGGCGCCCTACGGGATCGCGCCCGACCGCATCCCTGTCGCCTTCAACGTGTTCATGCACGTCACCGTCGACGGGCAGAGCGGCGAGATCGCGGTGCGGCCGCCGCTGAGCCGGGCCGGCGACCGGGTGAGCTTCGTGGCGGAGACCGATCTGGTCGTCGGCCTCACGGCCTGCTCGGCGCTCCAATCGAACAACTTCTCCTTCAAGCCGATCCACTACGAGATCGAGTCTTGATCGGCACCTGGAAGATGTTTCCGGGAGCCGACTGAACTCTGCGCCACGATGCCGCGGCTGATCAAGACAATCCGCAGATAAGCGCGGCGGCGAAAGCCGGCGTTATCCCCAGGCTCCGAGGAACAATGGTCGGGAGCCGAGGTTCCCCGCGCAGTTCACCTTCTTCCAGGACCGGCGGACCGCGCGTCGGCCGGCTTCCCTCTCACGCTCTTCATCGAACCGGGCCCGCAGGTCCGGTCGCGACGTTCGCTTGCCCGCTTCGCACGAGGTGTCATGCTTCTGCCCACCGACGACACCGGTCATCCGCTCGCCGAGCGCTTCCGGCACTTCATCCGCCAACAGCCCTTCCCCTGCGTCGGCGCCAAATCCGCCCTGTCCCGCGGCCAGCTCAAGGTCCTCGTCGCCCGCGACGTGACCTCGGACGCCGACGACGCGCGGATCTACCCGGCGCTCCTGGCCTTCATCTGCCGCTACCGCGCGCGCCGCGACCAGTTCCAGAGCTTCGCCGTGGTCTTCGAGAAGGCCCCCCATCTCACCGAGGAGGCGTTCGAGGCCGCCCTCTGGGGACGGATGCAGTCCCTGTCCGACCGCGACAGCGGTCTCGGCCATGCCCAGGACTCACGGGTCTCGTCGGATCCGGACGATCCGCATTTCTCGATGAGCCTGGGCGGCGAAGGCTTCTTCATCGTCGGGCTGCATCCCGGCGCCAGCCGCAAGGCGCGCCGCTTCGACCACCCGGTGCTGGTGTTCAACCTTCACGACCAGTTCGAGCGCCTGCGGGCCGAGGGGCGCTACGAACGGCTGCGCGACTCGATCGTCGAGCGGGACGCCGCCTGGGCCGGCTCGGTCAATCCGATGCTCGCCCAGCACGGCGAGCGCTCCGCCGCCCGGCAGTTCAGCGGGCGGGCGGTGCCGGACGATTGGGTCTGCCCCTACCGGCGGCGGGAGGGCGCGACGCAGTGGGATGCGCAGCAGGTCGCCGCCGACCTGCGCTCGGGCGCCTTCGTTGCCGGACAGATGGAAGGCTGAGCGATGACCACGGCCGATGGTCCGACCCACCCTGCCCTGCCGGCCGGGACGGGCGCGCGCGACAAGGGTAGCGAGGAGGGCCGCGAGGAGGCGCTCGTCGCCTTCGTCCGTGCGGTGCGCGAGAGCGGCTACCGCTTCACCACGGTGACGCCCGCCACCCATGCCCGGGTCAATGCCCGGCCCGAGAACGCCGTCGCGCGATCCCTGCGCGACGCGCTGGGCTGGAGCCGACCGTTCCGCGAGGATCTCATCCCGGCGGAGCTGACCGCCCTGATGCAGGAGGCGGGTGTGCTCGATCGGGCGGAAGGCCCCCTCATGAAGGCGCGGGTGCGCCTGTCGAGCCTCGACGGCGAGTTGTTCCTGCACGCGGCCTATCCCCCGCTCGCGGCGGATTCCGTGTTCTTCGGCCCCGACACCATGCGTTTCGCGGACGCCGTCCTCGCCCATCTCGAGGAGCGGGCGCGCGACGGACGGCCGGCGCCGCGGCGGGCCGCCGATATCGGCTGCGGTTCGGGCGCGGCGGGCATCGTCGTCGCGAAACGGGTGCCGGAGGCCGAGGTCGTCCTCGTCGACATCAATCCCGCTGCCCTGCGCACCGCACGCATCAATGCCCGGCTCGCGGGCGTGGAGAACGTGCATCCGGTCCAGAGCGACATGCTGGGCGGGGTGGAGGGTTCGTTCGACCTCATCGTCTCGAACCCGCCCTTCATGGTGGATGCCGGCGGCCGGGCCTATCGGCATGGCGGCGGGCCGCTCGGCGCCGGATTGTCGCTGCGCGTGGTCGAGGCGGCGACCGAACGGCTGGCGCCGGGGGGCACCCTCGTCCTGTTCACCGGCTCCGCCATCGTCGAAGGACGCGACGGCTTCCGGGACGAGGCGGGCGCGCTCTGCGCGCGGGCCGGACTCGACTGGTCGTACCGGGAGTTCGACCCCGATGCCTATGGCGAGGAACTCGACGATCCGGGCTACGCGGCGGCCGAGCGCATCGCCCTCGTCGTCCTCACGGCGACGCGCCCGGCGGGCGCCCGATGAGCGCGGTGGCGGGAGGGGCGGACGAGCGGGCCGAGTTCCTGCGGGACGCCCTGGCCGGTCTCTCGGGCGATCCCAAGACGTTGCCCGGAAAATACCTTTGGGACGAGACCGGCTCCGACCTGTTCGATCGGATCTGCGCCCATCCCGACTACTATCCGACGAAGCGCGAGATGGCGCTCCTGCCCCGCGTCGCGGCCGAGGTCGCGGCGCTCGTCGGTCCGGGGGTCAGCGTGGTGGAGTTCGGCAGCGGCGCGAGTCGGAAGATCCGCACGCTCCTCGATGCTCTGGAGGCGCCCGCCCGCTACCTCGCCCTCGACATCTCCGGCGCCTATCTCGAAGCGGCGATCCGGCGGCTCGCACCGGACTATCCGGGGGTGGCGATGGCGCCCGTCGTCGCCGACTACTCGAAGCCGGTTCGCCTGCCGCCGGGGGCGGCCGCCCCCCCGATCCTCGGCTTCTTCCCCGGCACCAGCATCGGCAACTTCACGCCGGATCAGGCCGGCGGCTTTCTCGCCCGCGCGCGCGAGACGCTGGGGCCGAGCCAGTTTCTGGTCGGCGCCGACCCGACCCGCGACCCGGCGCGCCTGCGCCGCGCCTACGGGGAGTCCGGCGGCCTGATGGCGGCCCTGCATCTCAACTTCATCGACCGGATGAACCGGGACCTCGGCAGCGATTTCGACCGGGAGGGTTTCCGCCACGAGGTGCGGCTCGCCGACGACCCGTTCCGGGTCGAGGCGCATCTCGTGGCGACCCGGCCCGGCTCCTACCGGCTCGGCGACCGGACCATCCGCTTTGCGGCGGGCGAGAGCATCCGCACCGACACCTCCCACAAATACCCGCCCGACGCCTTCCGCGCGCTCGCGACGGCGCAGGGCTGGGACCCGGTCCGCCTCTGGGTCGATGACGACAGCGGCTTCAGCCTGCACCTGTTCCGGACGGGATAGGCCGGTGGCGCTCGTTCGCCCCCGGCGTCTCGCGTTGCACCGACGCCGCGCCCGGACCGTGGATCGCCGCAGCGCAAAATTTGGGACGCTCAGTCAATTCAGCCAAGCCGTCTGCGGTTAGCCTGATGGGCAAACGAGCCAAACGGCACCGTGACGAATGACCATGGTTGGAAGAGAACTCATCCAGTACGGCCGTCCCCTGCGCGGACGGCACGAGGCTTGGATCTATCGGCGCTCGACGCGTCTCGTGCCGATCCTGCTTCGTGCGAAGGCGAGGACCGGACGGCCGGGTGTGGGGATCGTGCGGCCCGGCGACAACGACAACACGGCCGGACAGGCGACGCCGAACAGGGACGAGCGGCGTGGCTGGGAGCCGTCGCTCGCCGTGAAGTGAGGCTTCCCGGTCGTCGCCCCCTGAACGCTCGGGCCCGCCGTAATCAGCGCGGCGTTCGGCGCGCTTTCGCCCAGGATGCGAACAGGTAGCCGACGCCGCTCAGTCCCAAGATCCCGGCGATGATGCCGAGCCAGATCAACCCGCCTTCCATGCCGCCCTCCGCTCATGCCTGGAGGGAGAACGTGAGGATAGGCTGGGGTTTCATTTTCTCGTCGAACCGGCGATCGATCCGGCGCGCCCTCGCGAAAGCCATCGCGGGGCAAGGCCGTTCGCGGCGAGCGACGGGGTGCGCGGTACGGCCCATCTGCACCTGGGAAGCTCGACAGCCACGCAGGATGAGGCTTGGCCCTGGCGTCCGACGAACGCGCAGGTCGGGGCCGGTACTCTCGATCGCGTAGCGACGCTCTCAAGGGCGATCGACATCCGCTGCATCAGCCGTCCTGCATTGCGGCGCCATCCTGCTCTCGCTGGGGGCTCGGATGACGGCGCAAACGTGTGGTATGCCGCATCGTTTGTGGGTGAAACGCGATGCTCGTCACCGGGGCTCTCAAGAAGAATCTGTTCGATGCCGGCGTGGAGTGTCATTTAACTGAAAATGCATCCCACATCAGCGATGGTTTCTCCTTCGAACCGCCGTGCGGCATCAAATTGATGGAGCTGCATCATGAGTGCTCCATCGGCAGCTTCAGCTATGGCGTCAGCGGGTTCTACAGCCACACGGACATAGGCCGGTACTGTTCGCTCGGTGAAAGCATCCAGTGCGGTCGCGGCGCACATCCCTCGGCGTGGATGAGCACCAGCCCGTTCTTCTATTGCGGCACGGATAGGATGTTCTACGTCGGAGACGGGTTTACCGGCGCTTCTGATTTTGCGACCTATCAATCGTCCCATCCCGAGCACCCCGCGGACCGGAATGGCCGCACGATCCCCAATTTCCTGAAGAAAACCATCATCGGAAACGATGTCTGGATCGGCCACGGTGCCTTCATCGGCCAGGGGGTGACCATCGGAGATGGTGCGGTCGTCGCCGGCTACTCGGTCGTGACGAAAGATGTTCCCCCATACGCGATCGTTGGCGGGAATCCGGCTCAGATCATTCGCTATCGCTTCAACCCGGAGCAGATCGGGCGACTTCTCGATCTTCGCTGGTGGCGTTTCGCGGCGTGGGATTTGAAGGGTATCGACTACCCTCGCATCGATCGAGCGATCGAGCAGCTGACCGATGTCGTGCGCGACGCGTCGCCGTACACACCCGGGTTCATGTCGATCCGGGACTTGGAGCCGCCTCCGCCGGTCGATGTCGAGCCCGCGAAGCACCGCAAAGCCCCGCCGAGTCTCGCCAAGCGGCTCTTCCGGATCTGGTGAGGGCTCCGCCACCCCGCTGCATGGCTGCGCACGCGCGGCAAACGCTTTCGTACAGTCGAGCCGGTGCGCACCGGTGTTCGACGTTCCACACCCAGAGCTCCGCACCGTGTGGTGGGCGGTGAGGGACTCGAACCCCCGACCCTCTCCGTGTAAAGGAGACGCTCTACCAACTGAGCTAACCGCCCGATCCGGCGCCGCGCAGCGTTACGGAAGCGAACGCGGCTGCGCAAGGCCGGCCCCGCGCCCACCCCTCCCCCGACCATGAAAAAAGCCCCCGGAGCAGGCTCCGGGGGCTTCGATCGTCAGGCAGGTCGCCGGATCAGTGGGCGATGACCGCCGCGCCGTCCTCGTCCCGCTTCGGCGTCTTGGCGGGGAGCGGCTCGTCCCACTCGATGGGCTCGGGCTGGCGCACGAGGGCGTGCTGCAGCACCTGGTCCATCCGGGAGACGGGCACGATCTCCAGGCCGCTCTTCACGCTGTCGGGCACCTCGGCGATGTCCTTGGCGTTCTCCTCCGGGATCAGCACCGTCTTGATGCCGCCGCGGAGCGCCGCGAGCAGCTTCTCCTTCAGGCCGCCGATCGGCAGGACACGACCGCGGAGCGTCACCTCGCCGGTCATCGCCACGTCGCGGCGCACCGGGATGCCGGTGAGCGTCGAGATGATGGCGGTGGCCATGGCGATGCCGGCCGACGGACCGTCCTTCGGGGTCGCCCCCTCCGGCACGTGGACGTGGATGTCCCGACGCTCGAACAGCGGCGGCTCGATGCCGAAGTCGATGGCCCGCGAGCGGACGTAGCTCGCCGCCGCCGAGATCGACTCCTTCATCACGTCGCGCAGGTTGCCCGTGACCGTCATCTTGCCCTTGCCGGGCATCATGACGCCCTCGATGGTCAGCAACTCGCCGCCCACCTCGGTCCAGGCCAGACCCGTGACCACGCCGACCTGGTCGTCCGCGTCGATCTCGCCGTAGCGGAACTTCGGCGGACCGAGGAATTCCGGCAGCGTCTCGGGATTGGCCTCGACCTGCTTCACCTTGGTGATCAGGATCTCCTTCACCGCCTTGCGGATCAGGTTGGAGATCTCGCGCTCCAGGTTACGCACGCCCGCCTCTCGCGTGTAGCGGCGGATGAGCATCATCAGGCCGTCGTCGGTGATCGACCACTCGTCGGTCCCGAGCCCGTGCTTCTTGACGGCCTCGGGGATCAGGTGGCGGCGGGCGATCTCCAGCTTCTCCTCTTCGGTATAGCCGGCGATGCGGATCACCTCCATGCGGTCCATGAGCGGGCCGGGGATGTTGAGCGTGTTCGCGGTCGTCACGAACATCACGTTCGACAGGTCGTAATCGACCTCGAGGTAATGGTCGTTGAAGGTCGCGTTCTGCTCGGGGTCCAGCACCTCGAGGAGCGCCGCGGACGGATCGCCGCGGAAATCCATGCCCATCTTGTCGATCTCGTCGAGCAGGATGAGCGGGTTCGAGGTCTTGGCCTTGCGCATCGACTGGACGATCTTGCCGGGCATCGAGCCGATATAGGTCCGACGGTGACCGCGGATCTCGGCCTCGTCCCGCACGCCGCCGAGCGACATCCGGACGAATTCGCGGCCCGTGGCCTTGGCGATCGACTTGCCGAGCGAGGTCTTGCCGACGCCGGGCGGGCCGACGAGGCAGAGGATCGGGCCGGTGAGCTTGTTCGCCCGCTGCTGCACGGCGAGGTACTCGACGATCCGGTCCTTGACCTTGTCGAGGCCGAAGTGATCCGAGTCGAGGATCTGTTGCGCCCCGAGCAGGTCCTTCTTGATCTTCGAGCGCTTGCCCCACGGGATGCCGAGCATCCAGTCGAGGTAGTTGCGCACGACCGTGGCCTCGGCCGACATCGGCGACATCTGACGCAGCTTCTTCAGCTCGGCGGTGGCCTTCTCGCGGGCCTCCTTCGTCAGCTTGGTCTTCTCGATCTTCTCCTCGAGCTCGGCCAGCTCGTCGCGGCCGTCCTCGCTGTCGCCCAGCTCCTTCTGGATCGCCTTCATCTGCTCGTTGAGGTAGTACTCGCGCTGGGTCTTCTCCATCTGCCGCTTGACGCGGGTCCGGATGCGCTTCTCCACCTGCAGAACGGAGATCTCGCTCTCCATCAGCGACAGCACGCGCTCCAGGCGCTGCGCCACCGTGGGGATTTCCAGGATCGCCTGCTTGTCGGCGATCTTGACCGCGAGGTGCGAGCCCACCGTGTCGGCGAGCTTGGACGGCTCGTCGATCTGCGTGACGGCGGAGACGACCTCGGGCGAGATCTTCTTGTTGAGCTTCACGTAGTTCTCGAACTCGGAGATCACCGAGCGGGCGAGCGCCTCGGCCTCGACGCGGTCGCCGAGGTCGTCGTCGAGCGTGAGCGCGCGGGCCTCGTAATACTCGTCGGAGCGGACGAAGGACTCGATCTGCGCGCGGCCGGCGCCCTCGACCAGCACCTTCACGGTGCCGTCGGGCAGCTTAAGGAGCTGGAGCACCGAGGCGAGCGTGCCGATCGTGTAGATGGCGTCGGTGGCCGGATCGTCGTCGCTGGCGTTGATCTGGGTCGCGAGCAGGATGTGCCGGTCCGAGCGCACCGCCTCCTCAAGCGCGCGGATCGACTTCTCGCGGCCCACGAAGAGGGGCACGATCATGTGCGGAAACACGACGATGTCGCGCAGCGGCAGGACGGCGTAGGAGCCCGTCGAACCGGGAACGACCGGCTGGCGCGATTTCGACTGGGTCATGGGTTCTTCCCTTATGTGTTGACGCCGGGCATTCGCTCCTCGTTGGAGAGCAAGCATCCTGCCAGGTGCCGACCGGGCCGCGAAGGGTCGGAAGCGGAGAATCAGTTTGCGGCTGGTGGCGCAGGCCCGACCTTTCGGGGGAGTGAAGCGTAGGGCCCTGCGTTGAGCCTGAGGTGGTCGTTGCGGGGGGTGCTTTCAAGCGCGCATGCCCCCCGGAACGAAAAAGGGCCGCCGGCTCAAAACCGGGCGGCCCTCGATGTTCGCCGATCAGGCGCTGACGCTGGCCGGAGCGTCCTTGTTGCGGTCGCCGTGGATGAAGAGCGGCCGCGATTTGCCCTCGACCACCTCCGGGCCGATGACCACCTGCTCGACCGAGTCGAGGCCCGGCAGGTCGTACATCGTGTCGAGGAGGATGGTCTCCAGGATCGACCGCAGGCCGCGGGCGCCGGTCTTGCGCTCGATCGCCTTGCGGGCGACGAGGCTGAGCGCCTCGTCCTGGAAGGTCAGCTCGACGTTCTCCATCTCGAACAGCCGCTGGTACTGCTTGACGAGCGCGTTCTTCGGCTCCTGCAGGATCTTCTTGAGGGCCTCCTCGTCGAGATCCTCAAGCGTCGCCAGAACCGGCAGACGGCCGACGAATTCCGGGATCAGGCCGAACTTCAGCAGATCCTCGGGCTCGACGCTGCGGAAGATCTCACCCGTGCGGCGGTCGTCCGGAGCCTGGACGCTGGCGCCGAAGCCGATCGAGGTGCCCTTGCCGCGCTGGGAGATGATGCGCTCCAGACCCGCGAAGGCGCCGCCGCAGATGAACAGGATGTTCGTCGTGTCGACCTGCAGGAACTCCTGCTGCGGGTGCTTGCGGCCGCCCTGCGGAGGCACGGAGGCGACGGTGCCCTCCATGATCTTCAGGAGCGCCTGCTGCACGCCCTCGCCCGAGACGTCGCGGGTGATCGAGGGATTGTCCGACTTGCGGGAGATCTTGTCGATCTCGTCGATGTAGACGATGCCGCGCTGCGCCCGCTCGACGTTGTAGTCGGAAGCCTGAAGCAGCTTGAGGATGATGTTCTCGACGTCCTCACCGACGTAGCCGGCCTCGGTCAGCGTCGTGGCGTCCGCCATGGTGAAGGGCACGTCGAGGATGCGGGCCAGCGTCTGCGCGAGCAGCGTCTTGCCCGAGCCGGTCGGCCCGATCAGCATGATGTTGGACTTGGCGAGCTCGACGTCGTTGTGCTTCGTCGCGTGGGCGAGCCGCTTGTAATGGTTGTGCACGGCCACCGAGAGAACCTTCTTGGCGAAGTCCTGCCCGATGACGTAGTCGTCGAGGACGCGCCGGATCTCCTTCGGGGTCGGCACCCCGTCGCGCGACTTCACCAGCGAGGACTTCGATTCCTCGCGGATGATGTCCATGCACAGCTCGACGCACTCGTCGCAGATGAACACCGTCGGGCCCGCGATCAGCTTGCGGACCTCGTGCTGGCTCTTGCCGCAGAACGAGCAGTACAGCGTGCTCTTCGAGTCGTTGCCGCCTGTCTTGCTCATATCGGTCTCCGGTTCGCGGGCGCGGCCCCAGCCAGGAGGGCACGCGCGTCGATCATACGATGTAAGCGCATCCGCCTAAAGAAACAGTCACACAGGGCGGATGCGTCGGGATTGAGGCGCTCGAATCCCGATGCAATCATGCAGCCGGCTCGGGATCAACTGGCCTGCGAGCCGGGACGGGCGCCCAAAAGACGCATGACCCGACATGGTCGGATAGCGTGCCCCGGGCGCCGCAGGTTCCCGCTCAGGCGGCGGCCGGCTCGGGCCGCTTGTGCAGGATGTCGTCGATCAGGCCGAACTCCTTGGCCGCCTCGGCGGTCATGAAGTTGTCGCGCTCGAGCGCCTGATGGATCGTCTCGTAGTCGCGGCCGGTATGCTTCACGTAGATCTCGTTCAGGCGCTTCTTCAGCGCCTCGATCTCGCGGGCATGGATCAGGATGTCGGTGGCCTGGCCCTGGAAGCCGCCGGAGGGCTGGTGGACCATGATCCGGGCGTTCGGCAGGGCGAAGCGGTGGCCGGCCTCGCCCGCGGCGAGCAGCAGCGAGCCCATCGACGCGGCCTGGCCGACGCAGAGCGTCGTGACCGGGCAGCGGATGAACTGCATCGTGTCGTAGATCGACAGGCCCGAGGTCACCACGCCGCCGGGCGAGTTGATGTAGAAGGAGATTTCCTTCTTCGGGTTCTCGGCCTCCAGGAACAGGAGCTGAGCGACGATCAGCGACGCGCCCTGGTCCTCGACGGGGCCGGTGAGGAAGATGATCCGCTCGCGCAGGAGCCGGGAATAGATGTCGAAGGCGCGCTCGCCGCGGCTCGACTGCTCGACCACCATGGGCACGAGCGAGTTGTGGAAGTAATCGACCGGATCTCTCATATCAGCCCTCGGCTCCGGGGTCCGGACCCGAGCGAATCGCTCGGGCGCCGGTTGGTTACAGCGAACATGACGGCCGTTAACGCCGCCTGATCAGATCGCCGCCCGCCCGCGGAGCCGGGGGAGAGTGGCGATCAGCCGGCAGCCTTCTCCGCCGCCGCCTCGTTCTCGGACTCGCTCGGCTTCTCGTCCGTCGCGGCCCCGCCGGTCATAGCGTCGGCCTCGTCGTCTTCGGCGAAGAGCGCCTCCTTGGAGACGGGTTCCTCGACGACCTGGACCTGACCGAGGACATGGTCGACGACCTTCTCCTCGAACAGCGGCGCGCGAAGCTCGGCGAGCGCCTGCGGATTGTTGCGGTAGAAGTCGTAGACCTGCTTCTCCTGACCCGGGAACTGCCGGATCCGAGCGAACAGGGCCTGGTTGACCTCATCGTCCGAGACCTTGATATCGGCGGTCTCGCCGACTTGCGCAAGCACCAGCCCGAGGCGGACGCGCCGCTCGGCGATCTTGCGGTACTCCGCCTGAGACGCCTCCTCGGTGGTGCCCTCGTCCTCGAAGGTCTTGCCGCGGTTCTTCAGGTCCTGCTCGACCTGCGCCCACACGGCGGCGAACTCCTGGTGGACGAGGCTCGGGGGCAGATCGAAGGCGTACTTGCCGTCGAGGGCGTCGAGCAGCTCCTTCTTGAGCTTGCGCCGGGACTGCGCCTCGTAGTCGGCGCCGACGGCCTTGGAGACGGCCTCCTTCAGCTTCTCCAGGTCGTCCATGCCGAAGCGCTTGGCGAGCTCGTCGTCGATCTTGGTCTCGCCGGGGGCGGCGACCGCCTTCACGGTGACGTCGAACTCGGCATCCTGACCGGCGAGCTGCTCGGCCTGGTAGTCGGCCGGGAACGCGACCTTCACGAGGCGGGTGTCGCCGACCTTGGCGCCGACGAGCTGGTCCTCGAAGCCGGGGATGAAGGTGTTCGAGCCGAGCTCCAGATCGACGTCCTCGCCCTTGCCGCCCTCGAACTCGGTGCCGTCGATGCGGCCGACGAAGTCGATGGTGACGCGGTCGCCGGACTGCGCCTCGGCGCCCTCCTCGCGCGGCTCGAAGGAGCGGCTGTCCTTGGCCATGCGCTCCAGCGTCTCGTTGATCTCCTCGTCGGAGGGCTTGAGCACGAGCTTCTTGATCGACACGTCCGAGAGGTCGGCGAGCTCGAAGCTCGGCAGCACCTCGAGCTTCACCTTGAATGCGAGGTCACCCTTGGCGTCGAGGGCGCGCTCGATGATCGTCTGCTCCTCGTCCTTCGGGAACTCGATCTGCGGCTCGAGCGCGAGGCGCAGGCCCTTGTCGGCGACGATCTGCTGGTTGGCCTCGTTGACGGCGTTCTGCAGCACGTCGGCCATCACCGACTTGCCGTAGACCTTGCGCAGATGGGCGACCGGTACCTTACCGGGGCGGAAGCCCTTGATCTGAACCTTGCCCTTGATGTTCGAGAGCTCGGTGTTGAGGCGATCCTCAAGCTCGGTCGCGGGGAGGAGCACCTGAAACTCGCGCTTCAGCCCCTCGGAGGTCGTCTCGGTCACCTGCATCGTCGTTCGTCCGCTGTTTTCTAAAAACCGCAATCTCGTCTTCGCGTGCCGCCGCGCCATGGAGGGTCTCGGCGGGAACCGATTCGGTCCCTGCGCCGACCCCGTACGGACTTGGTGCGGGCGGAGGGGCTCGAACCCCCACGTCTTGCGACACTGGAACCTAAATCCAGCGCGTCTACCAGTTCCGCCACGCCCGCGAGCGCCATCGACACGAGCCCGGGGACCGGGCCGTCGAAGCCGGCGTCTATAGCACGGGCACCCGAAGCCGCAGCAAAAAACTTCGGAAAGGATTTGCGCGGTGGCGGCCCGGGCGGCGCCTGTCTACAACGCCTGCCCGATCCCGTGACGACGCGAGGCGCGATGCGAAAGCCCGACCCGATGGCCCAGCCCGAGCCGGGATCGTTCTCGCGGCGCAGCCTGCTCGCCGGCAGCGCCGCCCTCGCCCTGCTGCCGCTCCCCGCCGCGGCGCAGGTCATCCCCGAAAAATCCCCCGCCGAGAAGACCCCCGCCGACAGGGCCGCCGCCCCGGAGCCGAAGCCCCTCAAGGCCGCGCCGGCCACGCTCCGCCTGAAGCCGGAGCCCGCCCCCGAGACCGCGGTGTGGCGCCTCGGCGAGGCGGCGGCGCCGATCCTGCGGATCAAGCTCGGCGAGGCCGTGCGGCTTCGGGTCGAGAACGGGACCGACAAGCTGCTCTCCCTGCACTGGCACGGGGTGCGCAACGCCAACGCCATGGACGGCGTCGGCGGCGTCACCCAGGCACCGATCAAGCCGGGCGACAGCTTCGTCTACGGCTTCACGCCGCCGGATGCCGGCACGTTCCTGATCCGCCCGCTCGTGGTCGGCGGGTCGAGCGAACCCTCGGGCCGCGGCATCGCCGGCCTGCTGATCGTGGAGGAGCCCGCCCCGCCCCCGGTCGACGGCGACCTCGCCCTGCTGCTGCAGGATTGGCGGCTCGACGAGGCGGGCGCGCTCCAGCCGTTCGGGCAGGTCGCCTTCGCCGCCGCGGCGGGACGGCTGGGAAGCGTCGTCACGCTCAACGGGACGCCGATCCCGCTCGGCCTGGAGGCCCGCCCCGGCAGCCGCCTGCGCCTGCGGCTGGCCAATGCCTGCAACGCGCGCGGCCTGCGCATCCGCTTCGACGGACTGAAAGCCTATGTCGCGGCGGTGGACGGGCAGCCGACCGACACCTTCGAGCCGCTGAAGGCGACGCTCCCGCTCGCGCCGGGCACGCGCTACGACCTGCTCGTCGACCTCCCCGCACAGGCCGGGCCGGCCGGCGCGATCACCGCGCTGATCGGACAGGGCCTGCCGCTCGCGACCCTGACCGCGACCGGCGAGCCGGTGGCGCAGGCCGGCCGCGCGGCGATCGGCTCGCTGCCCGAGAACAAGCGCCTGCCCGCCGAGATCCGCCTGCAGAGCGCGCTGCGCCGGGACCTCGTGCTGACGGGCGGGGTGCGGCCCGACAAGACCAAGCCCGGCGCCGAGACACCCTACCAGGGCGATCCCGCCAAGGTCTGGCAGGTCAACGGCGCGAGCGGGGCGGCGGGGGCGGCTCCCCTGTTCTCGGTCAAGCGCGGGGGGGTCGTGGTTCTGGCGATCCGCAACGACACCGGCTTCATCCAGAGCCTGCACCTGCACGGCCACGTCTTCCGCCTGCTGCACCAGCTCGACGACGGCTGGGAACCCTACTGGCTCGACACCGTGCAGATCCCCGAGGGACGCAGCGCCCAGATCGCCTTCGTGGCCGACAATCCCGGCCGCTGGCTCCTGAGCGCGACCGTGCTGGAGCGGTTCGACACCGGGCTGTGGACGAGCTTCGAGGTGACGTGAGCGCGATGCACGGCCGGGCCGGTTGATTCCTTCGGTGCCGCTTCCCGTCATTCCGGGGCGCCGACAAGCGAACCCGGAATCCACGACCGGCCTCGCAAGTTTGTTTCATCCGCGCATCATGGGTGGATCCCGGGTTCCGCTGCGCGGCCCCGGGATGACGGGGTTGGGGCAGAACCGAACCCATCATACGGTTTCCGGTTGATCACCTCGGTCAGAGCAGGGCCTGTCCCCTCC
>NZ_BPRD01000091.1 GCF_022179745.1 Methylorubrum podarium | reverse complement strand
GATCATCGGGAAGCAGTTGGTGGTGGCGTTCGCCAGCGCGGTCAGGCCGTTGAGGAAGCCCGGCGCGGAGACCGTGAGGCAGATGCCCGGCTTCTTGGTGAGGAAGCCGGCGATCGCGGCGGCGTTGCCCGCGTTCTGCTCGTGGCGGAAGGAGATGACGCGCAGGCCCTCGGCCTGGGCGAGGCGGCCGAGATCGGTGATCGGGATGCCGGGGACGTTGTAGATCGTCTCGATGCCGTTGAGCTTGAGCGCATCGATGACGAGGTGGAAGCCGTCGGTCAGCTCCGCTTCCTCGTGGGGCATGGCGCCCGCGGTGATCGCGTCGATGTTCTGGGCCTGGACGGTCATGCGGCGTTCTCCCTCGTGATGCGGATGGTTCTTGGCCGGCGCGGAACCCGATGGCGTCGGGCCGGGCTCGTTTCGCGTCTCTTGCAGCGCCAAGCTCGGCGCGCGGACCGTTCGATGGACGGCGGGTCTCGTTGCGACCGGGCTGGCATACCAAATACCAAATGGCCGGTCAAACGAAACAGACGCCTTCGGACACGCACGCCTTCGGCGCCTGGAAATCGGGCCGTGGACAGGACGGGCGCGCGGGACGCGAGCCCTTCCGAAGCGGGGAATGCGGCCGATTCGCCCCCATCTATATCCGATCGGGCCCGGCATGGCTCCGGAGCGCGATCCGACCTCGGCTCGGGCCTTGCGCTGACGCGCGCGCCCTGAATGCAAAGACGCGCGCCGGGCGTCATCCGCCGGGCGCGCGTCGCGTCGATCGGGGGCCGGAGCGGCCGGGGTCCGGTGGACCGCCTCAGGCAAGCTTGACCGTCTGCGCCTCGGCCGCCTCGGCGATCTCCGCCTCCGCCGCGAGGTAGCGTCGCCGCATCGGCTTCAGCACGAAGACCGCGATCGCGGCGGCCACGATGTTCAGACCGATGATGAGGCCGAACACCGCCGACCAGCCGTAATGCGCCGACAGCACGCTGGCGAGGGGGACGAGGAAGGCCGCCGTGCCCTTGGCGGTGTAGAGCAGGCCGGCGTTGCTGGCCGCGTACTTCGAGCCGAAGGTGTCGCCGCAGGTCGCCGGGAACAGCGAGTAGATCTCGCCGAACACCCCGAAATACATCGCCGTGCACAGCACGAAGACGATCGGGTTGCGCCCGTAGCCGAGCAGCAGGATGCAGGCGGTCGCGGCGATGGTGAAGGCGATGAACATCGTGTTCTCGCGGCCGATGTTGTCGGACACCCAGCCGAAGAACGGCCGGCCGAACCCGTCGAAGATGCGGTCGAGCGAGATCGCCAGGGTGAGCGCGGCCATCTGCAGGCCGAACAGGTTCATCGTCACGCCCGCGACCTTGAAGTCGTGGGCGATCGGGGCGATCTGCGCCGCCGCCATCAGGCCGCCGGAGGCGACCATCACGAACATCGCGTACATCGTCCAGAAGACGGGGGTGCGCACCGCTTCCTTCGGGCTGCGGTCGATCTTGGTCTGGGGCAGGCGCAGGTTCTTGCGCTTGATCGCCACCGCGACCGACGGCTTGCGCAGCAGGAAGGACAGGAGGAGCACGACGGCGCCCTGGCCGAGGCCGAACACGAGGAAGGCCTTCTGGTAGCCGCTCGCGGCGATCATGTTGGCGATCGGGATCACGGTGATCGCCGCCCCGGCGCCGAAGCCGGCCGCGGTCGCACCCGCCGCGAGGCCGCGCCGGTCGGGAAACCACTTCAGGGCATTGCCGACGCAGGTGCCGTAGACCGAACCCGCGCCGATTCCGCCGATCACCGCCGCCGTGTAGAGCAGGAAGAGCGATTCGGCGTAGGCGTTGAGCGTCCAGGACAGGGCGATCATGAGGCCGCCGAAACCGACCACGAGGCTCGGGCCGTAGCGGTCGACGAACCACGTCTCGACCGGCACGAGCCAGGTCTCGGTGGCGACGAAGATCGTGAAGGCGAACTGGATCGCCGTGCGTCCCCATTGGTGCTGCGCGTCGATCGGATCAACGAACAGGGTCCAGCCGTACTGGAGGTTGGCGATCATCGCCATGCAGAGCACGCCGAAGGCCAGTTGCCACCACTTGGCGGACGGCGCGTCCGAAGGCGCCGCTGGATGCGCGTGCTGCTCTGCCGGTTGGTAGACCATCCGGTGTCTCCTCAAAACGTTTTCCGGTGCTCCCCTGGCGCGGCATCAAGCATGATGATGCAAGGCATACAATATACCAGGGGTACGAAGATCGGGCGGGAAAGCTGCGGCACCCCGGCACACCCACGGGGGGCGCCGGTTCCGGCGCGCCCCGTTCGATCGGTTGCAGAAGGTCCGCTGTGAGAACGCGTCGGCGCGCACCGGGCGGTCTGGCCCGGTGCGCGTCGAGGGTCGTGGGTGAGCCGGAGCGGACGAGCCGTCCGGAGGCAGCGCTCAGTGCACCGCTGCGGCGGTCTTCGGCTTGGCTTCCAGGGCGGTCTGCTCGCGCGTGTAGGCCTGCCGCATCGGCTTGAGGACGAAGATCGCCATCAGGGCCGCGAGGATGTTGAGCGCGGCCGCCGCCAAAAACACCGCGTGCCAGCTTCCCGTCATCGTGGTGAGGATGCTGGTATAGGGCACGATCAGCGCCGCCGTTCCCTTGGCGGTGTAGAGCAGGCCCGCATTGGTGGCGGCATACTTGGAACCGAAGGTGTCGCCGCAGGTCGCCGGGAACAGCGAGTAGATCTCGCCCCAGGCGAAGAACACGAGACCGGTCAGGATCACGAACATGATCGGGTCCTGGCCGAACTGGCTCAGCATGTAGATGCCCACGCCCTCGATGCCGAAGGAGAGGAACATCGTGTTCTCGCGGCCGATATGGTCGGAGATCCAGCCGAAGAGCGGACGCGTGACGCCGTTGAGCACCCGGTCGATGGTGGCGGCGAAGGTCAGTGCCGGCAGGGTGATGCCGAACAGGCTGACCGGCACGTCGGCGATGT
>NZ_BPRD01000090.1 GCF_022179745.1 Methylorubrum podarium | reverse complement strand
CGCGACCTGCTCATGCAGGCGAGGTGAGCATGGCCGCCGTCACCGCCCCCGCCTTCACCCGGCCGATCCGCCGCCGCATCCGGTGGGGCTACGGCCGCACGGTCATCCGGCCGGGCCACAGCGACCTGGCCGGGCTGCGCCGGTTCCCGGTCGAGACGTGGCACCCGATGAACGTCATCCTCGCGCCGCTCCCGGACCCGTGGCGCGAGGACCTCTACCTCTCCTCGCCCCTCCGCGACGCCACGCCGGCATGGGCCGCGCGCGTCACGGACGACGAGACCGGCGACCTCGTCGGCCTGCTCGTCGAGACGCCGCCCGGCGCCTGGCCCGCCCACGCCTGGCACCGGGGCGAGCTCGCCGCCGACGGCCACGCCGCGGGAGCCGGGGGCGGCCGCTACGCCGCCGTCGACCGGGAAGCGCGCCTCATCGTCGGCGAGTGCGCGGTGAGCCTGGACTCGGCCCTCGACGCGCTGTGCCGGACCGTGCGCCGCCGGCGCGAGACCCCCGAGGACCTCGCCGCGCTGGAGGGACTGCAATGACGCCCGCCGACCTCGCCCCCGCCGGCCGCCTGCTCTCGGGCAGCGACGAAGAGTGGAAGCGCCCGCTCGCCCGGATGCTCGGCGCCATGCACCCCGACGGCCCCCGCGAGAGCCTGGATCCCCGCGGCGTCGACCGCTGGGCGTCGGGCGCCCGCGAGATCCCCGGATGGGTCGGGCCCGCCGTCGCGCGCCTGCTCACGGACCTAGCGGACAGCCTGGAATTCGAGGCGGCCGCCGCTCGCGCCGTGGCGGTTAGGGTTGCCGCGGGTTGAACGAGCCTCATCGCATTTGACGCGATTCCCGACGGGTCGATTCACGCGCGCCTGCTACGCCGTCCCCGTCGAGAGCGAGGAGGGCGGCATGCCTGAGGATTACACGGTCGAATGGCCGAAGGTGCCCGGGGCTAAGTATATGCACCTCGCCGACATCGGCTGGGGCTGGTGGCGGCCCATGCCGGTCGTGCTCGAAGAACACAGCGATCCTTGGGCGCACCGGCTCTACGCGCAGAGCCGACTGCCACAGGCAGTGCATCCCGAGCGCCGCCCACGGCAGGGCCTCCTCGTCCTCAACCCGGACCCGGCCCTCGACCAGAGGGAGCGTGAGCTCGCGCTCATCCTCCGCATGCCCCGAGACCCGCCGGGTGAAGAGCACCGGCTCCGATACCGTTGCCTGTACCTCGACGACCGCCATCCCGACCCGGGGATGCCGTGGGAGGACTGGCTCGTCGATAACCGGCGTTGGATCGCCATACGGTCGGACTGGCGGGTCGTTCGCGCGACGACGACCCGCGCCGAGGCCATCCGACATGCCCTCCAACCGCACCGGAAGTGGGTGTCATCGCCGGCCCCGGAGCGGGAGGCCGAGCCCGAGGGCGAGGACCTGGTCGAGCTCGGGATCGTCGCCGAGGCTCATCTCGGGCGGGGCTAGCCCCTGTTCCGCGCCCGGGCGACCTCCTCCGGCACGGTGTCGCTCAGGGCCATCGCATCCACGATGTTCGAGAGCGACACCGGCCGGTAGCTCCAGACGTCGACGCCTACGTCGCAGGACTGCGTCGTGCCCGGCAGCGTGCCGTGCACGTGCCCGTACAGGTGCAGGCTGCCCCGGAACGCCCGCGGCCAGCTACGCATGGGATAGTGGCACAGCACCAGGTGCCGCCCCTCGACCGAGATCTCGCGGATCCCGTCGTGCTGCTCCGCCCAGGGGAGCTTGCGCGACCGCTTGTCGTGGTTGCCAGCGACGAGGCACTTGCGCCCGTGCAGCCGGCGGAAGATGCGCTCGGCCGCCTCGGCCGGGCCCAAGGCGAAGTCGCCCACGTGGTAGACGGTGTCGGCGGGCCGGACGGTCGCGTTCCAGGCCTCGACCAGCGACGCGTCGTGCTCGGCGATGGACGAGAACGGGCGCCGGCAGGCCGGGATGACCCCGGCGTGCAGGAAATGCGTGTCGGCGGTGAACCAGGTGTCGGGCACGGAGGCCTCCAAAAATCGGAGGCCGGCGTCGCGCGCTCAGGGCCTCCGGGATGTCGGGACGGGCGGCGGGGCCCAGGGTTTTCGGGACATCGGGAAGGTCTCAGGCGGGGCAGGAATCGTGACGATCGCAGCTCGCGGCGTGGCGGTCCAGCGCGGGCTCGCGGCAGGGTGAACGAATGCCTGGCCGGGGCGGTCTGGTGGGACAAACCTAAGGCGGATCCGGGATTCTGCCTTAGGTTTGTACCGTGGGCTCCCTCCCCTTCTGCCTAGCGCGTGCAGCCAGGAACCCGGCCCGCACCTCGTCGAGGTCGAACTTCGCCTTGCCGGCGTGCTCCTCGACTAGGTCCCACCACGCCCTCATCGCGGGCCGCTTCAGGTCCATGCGGTCGTCGTCGACGTAGTGCCGCTCGGACACGTTGCCCGACGCGACGCCCTCGGCGTGGTCGATGATCATGTCCAGGACCGACGGCGCCAGGCCCAGGGCCCGGCGGCCATGCGAGCGCAGGGCGCGGCGCAGGTCGTGCGGGCTAGTGTCGACCGGGAGCGCCGCGAGCAGGTGCGTCAGCGCCGATTCGGACAGGTAGCCGACCGGCGCGCCGGCGCGGCGCGGCCGCATCCCCGGGAACAGCCACGGCCCCTCCCCGAACTGCCCCCGGACCGCCGCCCAGACCGGCGGCGGCAGCGGCACCGCGTGGTGCGCCTGCGCCCGGCCCGTCTCGCCCGTCTTGCGCCGCACGGGCGGCAGGCGCCACACGCCCCAGCCATCGCCGGCATCGGAGAACTCGTCGAGCCGGGCGGACACGATGGCGTGCCGGCGCTGGACCGTCGCGACCAGGAGCAGCACCGCGGCGGCCAGGCGAGGGTCGAGCAGGTCGGTGCGGGCGAGCGCCACGAGCAGCCCGACGCGCTCCATCGTCGGCCAGCGCACCTGCTGCCGCGGCGCCTCGCCCTCGCGCGCCTTCGGGCGCTTGGGCCGCTGCAGGTCGTCGAGGTGGCCCTTGGCGACGCCGCTGTCCCGCCTCGGCCCCGGCGTCGCAAGCCAGCCGTAGAAGTGGCGCAGCCGCACGAACAGGGCCTCGGCCTGGCGGTGGTGCGAGCGGTTCTTCGCGGCCAGCACCGTCGCCAGGTCGTCGGGCGTGACGGCCGCCACCGGCATGCCGGCGAACCGCTTGAGGACGGGGTGGCGCAGGTTCTTGCGCGCGTCTTCGTGGGCGGCCTTGCGCCACTCGGGCTCGTGGGCGGCGAGGTAGGCGGCGACGGCCTGATCGTACGTCCAGCCCCGGGGCCGCGGCGGGGGCGCGGGCGTCGGGTGGTGGTAGACGTTCTTCGGGAACACCTCCTCGATCCGCATGAGGCCGAGCTCGGCCAGGCGCCGGTTGAGCCAGAGCAGGGTCGGCCAGCCGTTGCCGGAGCGAAGCAGGTCCATGGCCTCCCCGGCGACCTGGCGGGCCTGGGCGACGGTCAGCCGCTCCACCGGCCCGAGGTCAAGGCGTACCGTCCTCTTGAGGCGCTCCGCCTTCCAGCCCCACGATATCGTCCGGGGCGAGACCCGCAGCAGCAGGCCCGGGGCGCGCAGGTCGCGGACGTCGACGGCCGGCACGCCGGGGCGCTGCTCCTCCCGGCACCGGGTGATGAATGTCCCCGTGATGTCGACCGGCCCGCGGGGCGGCCAGTCGATCCGGGCGCGGGCCGGTGCGGCCTTCTTCGCAGCGGGCTTGGCGCGGGCCATTTGGGCGGGATTCCTTGGGCGGCTTTGGGCGGGGCCGCGAAAATCACCCGGCCGGGGCCCGCCGTCGAGGGAAAACCGCCGCCGCTGGCTAAGTCCCTGTGGATGCTCGCGGAAGTTAACGCCCGTTAGCTACACGTTCCTGGCACCAGAAGCCGCCCAAAACCGGTCGGGAAGCTGACTCTTAATCAGCGGGTCCTAGGTTCGAACCCTAGTGCGCCCACCAAACACTTCAAGCACGCGATTTATAGTCTGCTTGACCATCCGCCGTGATGGCTCGCGCCGAGTCCAGCTCGGCGATCCTCTCATCGATCGCCGCTCGGCAAGAAGCGTGTACGCTGGAAGCGGGGGCATGCCGTTGTGCCGACGACGCAGCGCTGAGCGTCAGGCCGCCCTGATCGATGGTCACGCGCCAGCTCCGGATAGCGCCGTCCCGGGCCGACAGGGCGGCGACGCACCGGTCCATGAAATCGAGGCGGGCCGAGTCACTTCCGGACACCGTCCTCAGGGCGGCGCAGATGAGATCGGTCTCTTCGCGCGTGAGCCAGACCGTCGATGTTCCGAAGCCCTGACGTTCGGCCTCCATCATCTCCCGCGAGAGCCGGGCCGCCAACGTCTCGCGAGCCGAGCGCGGATCGGTCACGGGCGATCTTCCCTGCATCCGGTTCGCCCCCTCTCCTGCCGGCTGCCGGGATGTGTCGATGGCCGCGATCACCTGGGACGTTCGGCGCATCTCATCTCCACCGGCTTCCGCTCATCAACGCGGTCGGATCGTCCGAGATGCCGCGTCCGCGCCGATCCGTTCGATTCCATGCGCGGGTGATCGTCCCCCTCGGGGTCGTCGTCGCTCCGGCCGCCCGATCATCCCTCACGGTGTCGTCACGAGGCGATGCGCCGGAGCGTCGCGCCATCGGACCGTCGCAAACAACGTGATGACGATCCGCAACGAGAGCATGGCGTCCAGACCGCGCAGAGCGAGACGTCGCCCCGGCCTCGGCCCCGACCGGACGACGCGGAGGCATCGATCGGTCACCGGTACTGCCGATCCCGGCACCGTGGCTGCCGCAGAGGCGCCATCGAAACCGGTACGATGGATCCGGCGATCCTGCTCCGGCGCAAGGCGCCCATCCGGTGAAATCCTCTTCGATGAAGCGACTTTTCCTGATCACAGCAGCCTGCCTCGCTGTGTCGGCCTCCGCCTTCGCCCAGGCCATCGCGGTGCCGCCGAAGGGGGAGCGCGGCAACGCCGATATCACGGCTGGCGACGCCACGCGGCTCGGACGGCGCGAGGCCGGCAAGACCATCATCACGCCCGACACGCTGCAGATCCTCGGCTCCGGCTCGACCGGTGACGCCTCCACCCTGAGCGTCGCTCCGTCTATCGGCGGAGCCCCGCGGGCGCTGAAGGACCTGCTGTCGAACGAGACCTACGCGGCGAATTTCGGCGTCGTGGCCGATGACGGGCTCGACGATGGTCCCGCGCTTCGGGAAGCTCTGCGGGCCGCACAGATGCGCGGCACGCGTCTTCGCCTGCCGCCCGGCGTCATCACGGTCTGCCCGGATCCCGGCGACGCGGAAGCCCTTCTTCGGGTCACCAGCCTGGTCGAGATCGCCGGAGCCTCGCGTGGATCCCGCATCGAGCCGTGTGAGGCGGCCGGCGGTCGCGCCGTCATCTTGGTCAAACCTTTGGCCAATGCCGGCGGCATCCGTGGTGCGGTCCTGCGCGATTTCTCGATCGGTAAACTCGGCCTCAAGAGGTTCGGCGGCGACGGCATCCGCATCGACACCACGAACCGGAACGGCTTCGTCGCCAAGCTGCTCGTCGAGAATGTCAGCATCGCAGATGCCGGGCCCGGCAAGTGGGCCGTGCATCACACCAACGATCCCGCTGCCGCGACCGGCAATCAGACCGGGGGCCTGTTCGCGTCGACCTTCAGGGACAACGATTTCTTCGGCGGCATGAAATTCGAGCAGACCGGCGACAGCAACAATATCGAGCGAAACATCATCACCGGTCCCAACGTGGGAATCGACTACCAGGCGATCGTCGGCGCGGCGACCCATCGCATCACCGGCAACAACATCACGGCCATGGGCGGCGCGATCATCGTCAGGAACACGCAGCAGGTGAAAATCACCGAGAACCAGCTCGAAATGCCCGGCTCCTACACTGGATCACAGGCAAGTCCAGCCATGATCCTGATCGAAAACGTGGCTGACTGGGTCGTGGCCGACAACAACATCAATGCTGGCGACAAAGCCGACATCGTGGTGGCCCGCAACAACGCCCGGGGCGGTCGTGTCGGACCCAACACGGTCTCTTACGCGTCGGGCCATTACTTGTACCGGGCAACGGGCTCTCCGGGAAACTCGGTCGAGCGGCAGCACTCGGAGATCATCGCAGGCATTGAATCGACCGGGCGCAGCTCGGTCTCGATCGATCCGGGGTCGATCACCCTCGGCGTCTGGCAACCGCTGGTCATTCTCAACGGCTGGAGCGCAGGTCGAGACAAGAACTTTCGCCAGGGATTGTGGTGGATGCCGATGCCCGACGGATCGATCCGGCTGTCGGGGACTATTCAGGGCGGATCGATTACGGCGGGAACGGCGATCGCCACGTTTCCCGGCAACTATCGTCCGCCGCTCGCTCATCGGCTTCCGGTGCTGACATTGACCGGAGCCGGCGCGTGGCAGCTTGGCGTCCTGACGGCCGATGTGGCCGGCAATCTCGGCGTTCAGAACCTTCCGGCAAACACGCTCGTCCAATTCGACGGGACGAGCTTCTCGATCCGGCCCTGATGTCGGGAGACCCGGACGGCTTCCGCTTCGATGCCCGGAAACCTTTTGGAGCTAGTGGGCCGGCACGTTGAGGGGCCGACCCACCAGCCGCTGGCCCGACAGTATCAGCGCAGCTGCCGCACTTCACGGAGTCGGGACCTTCATTGTCAAGCTTCTGATGCCGCAACTGGCCAAATCGTGATGACGCACCGGCCGCATCGTACTCCGCGCCACCGTGCTGATGCTGCCTACTGGCCCAGCTTCTCACCTCGCCGCAACCGGCGCCCGCTCGGCCGCCGTTGGGTTCGCCGTCTCGCGCGTCGGTCCACCCCTCGCGCGACGCTCGTTTCGGCTGTTCACATGGCGCGTGTTTCGGGCCGATTCCTCAAATCGAACGGATCGCGTGCACGGGCTGGCAAGCTCGGCGTCGTAGAACGAGGCCATGCACTTGCCTGACTCCGAATTCCGATTGATCGGTGTGGCTGCCGCCCTGGGCGGCCTGCTGGTGACGATGTTCGCGGGTCAGCCCTCGATCGCGTCGCTGAGCTGGGGATGCCTGGGGCTCGCCCTGTTCGGAGTCTCCCGGTTGATGCCGCGTCCGCGGAGCAAGGACGTGCCGAAGCTCGCCCTCGACGCGCTGGCGGTGCAGCCCACCGATACTGCCGAAGGCACGGAGCTCGATGCGCCGGTGGACCCGAAGCCGGGCGATCTCCACGCCGTGCTCCAACGCAAGGTGCGCGTCCAACGTCCTTCCAGCCCGATGATCGTCTCATCCGTCCTGCCGCCGTCCCGCGCCTCGCGATCGCCCTCGACGCCCTGACCGCGCCGGCGCGCCGCTCCTCCGGGGATGAAGGCGTCGTCTCCGTCGGGTCGATCGGTCGGATCGCATCTCCTCGCCTTCCCGTTCCCCCTTCCTTCCCCACCGCGCCTTGGCCCTCAGGCGTTTTCGGCCGCTCCGCTCGAAGCCATGTCCCGGTTCGAGTCGCGGCCGAGGCGCAGGATCGCCAATCCCGCGAGGATCAGGACGACGGCGACCGCAGTCAATCCGTCATCGAAGCGCCCGGTGGCGTCGCGGACCCAGCCCATGAGGGCGGGCCCGGCAAAGCCGCCGAGACTGCCGAGCGCATTGATCAGCGCGATGCCGCCCGCGGCCGCCGTTCCGGTGAGCAGCCGGGTCGGTAGGGTCCAGAAGGTCGGCAGTGCCGCGAACACGCCCAGCGCCGCCGCGCTCAGCGCGACGATGGTGAGGAGCGGTGTGCCGACCTGGCTCGCGGCGATGAGGGCGAGGCCCGCGGCGACCGTCGGAAGGGCGACGTGGCGGACCCGCTCGCCCTTGCGGTCGGACCGCCGCGTCCAGGCGAACATCCCCGCCGCCGAGACGATGTACGGGATGGCGGTGACGAACCCCGTCGCCGTCGTCGTGAAGCCGAAGCCGCTCACGATCTGCGGCAGCCACAGGCCGACCGCGTAGAGCCCGGTGCTAAGCCCGAAATAGACGAGCCCGAGCCCGAGCACCCGCGGATCCCGCAGCGCGCTGCCGAGATGCGCCGTCCGGTCGGGCCGTGAGCGATGATCCTCCGCCATCCGCGCGACGAGGCGCGCCCTCTCCTCGGCGGTCAGCCAGTCGGCGCGTTCGGGCCGGTCGGTGAGCACGAACAGCGTCGCGAGGCCGAGAACGAGGCTCGGCGCGGCTTCGAGGATGTAGAGCCACTGCCACCCGGAGAGGCCGAGCCAGCCGTCGGTCCCGCTCATCACGAGGGTCGAGAGCGGCGCGCCGATGGCAGCCGAGAGCGGCACCGCCATCATGAAGGTGCCGACGATGCCCGCGCGCTGCGCGGCGGGAAACCAGTAGGTCAGGTAGAGGATGATGCCGGGGAAGAAGCCGGCCTCGGCGAGGCCGAGGAGGACGCGGACGAGGTAGAACGACCATTCGCCGACCACGAAGGCGGTCGAGGCGGAGATCAGCGACCACGTCACCATGATCCGCGCGATCGAGATCCGCGCCCCGACCCGTTCCAGGATGAGGTTGCTCGGAACCTCGAAGGCGACGTAGCCGAGGAAGAACAGACCCGCCCCGAAGCCGTAGGCCGTGGCCGACAGGCCGATATCGCGGTTCATGGTGAGGGCGGCGAAGCCGACATTCACCCGATCGAGATAGGCGAAGAAGTAGCACAGCATCAGGAAGGGCAGCAGGCGTCGCGCCACCTTGCCCGTGAGCGCATCCGCCATTCCGTCGTCCCGCCCTTTGCTGAGCTTTCCGGCCCTTCGAGCGCGGTCCTCCAGGGTTCGGACGCCCCGCGCGCGGCCCTCGTAACGAACTTGCCGGTAGCCGGATAGGAGGTGCCTCAGTTCGAAAGGCACCGGGCCGATCATCACCGGCCGGACGGGAACCGTCGTGACGCCTGCTACCGTCCGGCGCTCGGACAACGTGAAGGGAAGCTCGCGCGGTTCCGGTCTGCGGCGCGGCCGGTCGTTCGGAACCGGCACCGTCCGGCCCGGCTTCTCCTGTGACGGGGCCTGCTCCCCTATGGCCCCCGGACATCGTCACAGGAGGACGCCATGGGTCTGTTCACGAAGGACA
Organism: Methylorubrum podarium; assembly: GCF_022179745.1. Lineage (GTDB taxonomy): Bacteria > Pseudomonadota > Alphaproteobacteria > Rhizobiales > Beijerinckiaceae > Methylobacterium > Methylobacterium podarium. The sequence continues at coordinate 8,395 of NZ_BPRD01000090.1, read as the reverse complement.
TCAAGTCGCTGGACGACCTCTTCGTGCACACGTTGCAGGACATCTATTACGCCGAGAACCAGATCACCAAGGCTCTGCCGACGATGATCGGGAAGGCGACGAACGCCCAGTTGCGCCAGGGTTTCGAGACGCACCTGCGGGAGACCGAAGGGCAGATCAAGCGCCTGGAACAGGTGTTCGAGATGCACGGCCACAAGCCGAAGGCGGTCAATTGTCCGGCGATCGACGGCATCATCAAGGAGGCCAACGAGACCGCTGGCGAGGTCGCCGACAAGGAGGTGCTCGACGCGGCCCTGCTCGCGGCGGCGCAGGCCGTGGAGCATTACGAGATCGCCCGCTATGGCACCCTGGTCGCCTGGGCCAAGAGGCTCGGCCGGGACGATTGCGCCGCCGTGCTCCAGCAGACGCTCGACGAGGAGAAGGCGACCGACCAGAAGCTCACGGCGCTGGCCGAGAGCCGGGTGAACCAGAAGGCGGCCTGATCATGGTTGGGCGGGAGCGTCCCGGTTTCGACGATCGCCCCAAGCCTCCCGCGCGAGGCCCCGTCCCAGATCTCGAGCGCCCCCGATCCGATCCACAGCCCGGCCCGCATCCCGCCTCCGCCGAGCGAGGATGAGCCCCGGCCCACGAAGAGGGTCGGGAGCGGCTGAGCCGTGACCCCTCGCGCTGCCGGTCGGCCGGCATCCGTCCGAAGGACCGATGTCGGCCGACCGAGAAGCGTAGAGCCGGTTTGACCGGCTCGTCCGATCAAATCCCCTCATCCTGAGGTGCTGCGAAGCAGCCTCGAAGAAGGGTTCCAGACGTCGCGAGATACCGGGAGCCCTCCTTCGAGGCTCCGCTTCGCTCCGCACCTCAGGATGAGGGGCAGGACTGGAACAATCGCGGCTTCGATGCGGCTCGGTGTCAAACAGATCGGTCAAACAGTCTCTGAAACCCTTCCGTCCCGGCCGATCCCCCTGCGTCCGCGCCCTCGTTCACCATCCCGCAGGCGAACCTCGACGCTCCATCCCTCGGCCTCGCGAACCGCGCGCTCTTCCGACAGCCAAGGTGCGCCGGATAGAAGGGCGGCCTCGCGGATCGCTCCGCCCGAGCCGCGAGGCCGGGGCGTGGACCTTGCGCCCGTCCTCGCCGTTCCCTCTGTTCTGTTTCGAGTCTCCTCGCACCGGTTCCGCCGATGACCGCTCTCTTTCCCTTCGACAACAGCTACGCACGCCTGCCCGGCCGCTTCTTCGCGCGGATCGCGCCGACGCCGGTGGAGGCGCCGAGACTTGTGCGGCTGAACCGGACGCTCGCCAGCGATCTCGGCCTCGATCCCGCGCGGCTCGAAAGTCCCGAGGGTCTCGAGATCCTGGCCGGGCGACGCGTTCCGGAGGGGGCCGAGCCGATCGCGACCGCCTATGCCGGGCACCAGTTCGGACAGTTCGTGCCGCAACTCGGCGACGGGCGCGCCATCCTGCTCGGCGAGGTCGTCGGTCGCGACGGCCGCCGACGCGACATCCAGCTCAAGGGAGCCGGGCCGACCCCGTTTTCCCGCCGCGGCGACGGGCGCGCCGCCCTCGGGCCGGTGCTGCGGGAATACCTCGTCAGCGAGGCCATGCACGCCCTCGGCATTCCGACGACCCGTGCCCTCGCCGCGGTCACCACCGGAGAGCAAGTGATCCGCGAGACGGTGCTGCCCGGCGCCGTCCTGACCCGGGTCGCGTCGAGCCATATCCGGGTCGGCTCGTTTCAGTTCTTCGCCGCCCGCGGCGACGTCGAGGGCCTGCGTGCGCTCGCGGACCACGCGATCGCGCGCCACGATCCGGCGGCGGCCGACGCCGAGAACCCCTACCGTGCCCTGCTCGAAGGCGTGATCCGGCGCCAGGCCGAGCTGGTGGCCCGCTGGCTCTCCGTCGGTTTCATCCACGGCGTGATGAACACCGACAACATGTCGATCGCCGGTGAGACCATCGATTACGGTCCCTGCGCCTTCCTCGACACCTACGATCCGGCCACCGCCTTCAGCTCCATCGACCGGCACGGGCGCTACGCCTACGGCAACCAGCCGCGGATCGCCCTGTGGAACCTCACCCGGCTCGCGGAAGCCCTGCTGCCGCTCCTGTCGGACGACGAGACGCGGGCGGTCGCCGAGGCCGAGGCTGCCTTGTCCGGCTTCGCCGCGAGTTTCGAGGCGGCCTATCACGGCGGCCTGAACCGCAAGCTCGGGCTCGCCACGACCCGCGACGGCAATGCCTCCCTCGCCGGGGATCTCCTGAAGGCCATGGCCGAGAACGAGGCCGACTTCACCCTCACCTTCCGGCGGCTCGGCGATGCCGTGCCGGAACCGGGGAGCGGTTGCGAGCCGGCGGCAGCGGAGGCGGTGCGGAGCCTGTTCATCGACCCGACCGCCTACGATCGCTGGGCCGAGCGCTGGCACGGCCGGCTCGCCGAGGAGCCCGGGACGGCCGCTGAGCGGAGGCGGATGATGCGGACGGCCAATCCGGCCTTCATCCCGCGCAATCATCGCGTGGAGGCGATGATCGAGGCTGCGGTCGAACGGCAGGATTACGCGCCGTTCGAAACGTTGCTGACGGTTCTGTCACGCCCCTACGACGATCAGCCGGACTTCGCGCACTACGCCGAAGCGCCGGAGGGCGGGGGACGCGGCTATCGCACGTTCTGCGGAACTTGAGAAAGAATTCTTTCCTTGCACTATCTCGTCAGTCGCAAGACGTCAGGAATATAAATTCCACATCACATGTCGGCGATGCGTCGTCGGCCGATTTCTCTGAAGTCAATCCTTCGGTAAGGATGCGCCCTTAACCCAATCCCTGATCCATCTTCTTCTGCGATGTGCTCGGGGATTTCATCATGGCGAACACCGTTCGCTCGCGCCAGACGGTTCGATTGTCGCTTGCTGCCCGTGTTGCCCTGCTCGGCAGCCTCTTCGTCCTGGTCGCAACGCTGGCCGTCGGCAGCTATCTGCTGCTCGAGGCAAGGACGGTGATGCACGCCCGCGCCGCCGACGCTCTGGACAGCAGCATGCGCCTGCTCCGGGCCGGCATGGATCGCGACATCTCCGGACAAAGCGCGGATCCCAGCACCGCCGTCGATCGCGTCGAGAGCGTCACCGGGGGCACCGCGACCGTCTTCACGGGCGAGGTCCGGACCGCCACCACCGTGCGCAAGGCCGACGGCAGCCGCGCCGTCGGCACCCGGCTCGCGCCCGGTCCGGTCCACGATACGGTGCTGGGCAGCGGCAAGACCTATCGCGGCGAGGCGGACATCCTCGGCACGCCCTACCTGACGCTCTACGAGCCGATCCTAGGCGCCGACGGGCACGTCACCGGCATCCTCTATGTCGGCCTGAAGCGGGCCGAGGTCCTGGCCGGGCTCGACCGGATGACCCGTCAGGCCATGCTGGTGGGCGGCGGGATGCTCGTCGCGGCGATGGCCCTGCTGTGGCTCGCCATCCGCCGGACGCTGCGTCCCCTCGACGGCCTCGGGCACACGATGACGCGGCTGGCCGAGGGCGATGTCGCGGCAGAGGTGCCGGGTCTCGGCCGTCGGGACGAGATCGGCGGCATGGCCGCCGCGGTGCAGGTGTTCAAGGAGAGCCTGATCCGCACCCGTGAACTCGAACGGGAGAGCGCCCTGGCCCGCGCCGCCTCCGAGGACGAGCGCAAGCGGGCGCTGGGCGCCATCGCCGAAGGGTTCGAACAGGCCGTCGGCGGCATTGTCGGCATGGTCGCTTCCTCCGCCACGGAGCTGCAGGTCACCGCCGACACCATGGCGGCCACCGCGCGGCAGACGGCGAGCCGCTCGGGTCACGTCGCCGGAGCGGCCGAGGAAGCCGCGTCGAATGTCAGGACCGTGGCGGCGGCGGCGGAGCAGCTCGGCGCCTCGGTGCAGGAGATCGGCCGTCAGGTCGCCAACTCGTCGGACCTCGCCGCCAGCGCCGTCTCGGAGGCCGATCGCACCGCGATCCTGGTCCACGAACTCGACGCCGTCGTGAGCCGGATCGGCGACGTGGTGGGCCTGATCGCGACCATCGCCGGCCAGACCAACCTGCTGGCCCTCAATGCCACCATCGAGGCCGCCCGCGCCGGCGAGGCCGGCCGGGGCTTCGCGGTCGTCGCGGCCGAGGTCAAGGAACTCGCCAACCAGACCGCACGGGCGACGGAAGAGATTTCGAGCCAGATCGGTCGCGTCCAGGGGGCGACCGGGCAGGCGGTCACGGCCATCGGCGGTATCACCTCCCGCATCCGCGAGATCAGCGACGTCGCCAACGGCATCGCGGCGGCGGTCGAGGAGCAGGGTGCGGCGACGCAGGAAATCGTGCGCAACGTCGCCCAGGCCGCGACCGGAACCGGCGCCGTCACGTCGAACATCGCCGGCGTGGCGCGGGCCTCCGAGGAGACGGGCGCGGCGGCGGCCCAGGTGCTCGCCTCGGCCTCGGAGCTGTCGCGGCAATCGGAGCATCTCAGCGCCGAGGTGGCCCGTTTCCTGGGTACCGTGCGGGCGGCCTGAAGGAGAAGGGCGGCGGCGCTGCGAAATGTTTCGCGCTTCGCCGCCTCGAATACGAGAACGGCGGATTGACGAGAGGGTGCGTATCGCTTACTCCGCGCCACTCACTTGCTGACAGGCCCTCGCCAGAAGTCGGCGAGGAAGCGGCGAACGGATCGACGATGCGCACGGTTCTTATCGTAGTGGAAGCGCCACGGACGGGGCGGGCTTGATCTAAGCCCGACAGGCCCGGTCGGTGGCGCATGCAGGGTCCCCTAGGGGCCCTTTTTTATTGCGCGAAATCCAACGGGCCGGCATGCGGATCGGAACACGAAGAACGGATTGATGGAGGAGTCGATGAGCGGCGAGGTCATGACCGGGGCCCAGATGGTCATCCGGGCGTTCCAGGATCAGGGCGTGGACACCCTGTTCGGCTATCCGGGCGGTGCCGTGCTTCCGATCTACGACGCGCTCTTCGACGAGACCACGATCAATCACGTGCTGGTGCGCCACGAGCAGGGCGCGGTCCACGCGGCCGAGGGCTATGCCCGCTCCTCCGGCAAGGTCGGCGTCGTCCTCGTCACTTCCGGCCCGGGTGCGACCAACATCATCACCGGCCTGACCGACGCGATGCTGGATTCGATCCCGCTCGTCGCCGTCACCGGCCAAGTCCCGACGCACCTGATCGGCTCGGACGCGTTCCAGGAATGCGACACCGTCGGCATCACCCGGCACTGCACCAAGCACAACTACCTCGTCAAATCGATCGAGGACCTGCCGCGCATCCTGCACGAGGCGTTCTACGTCGCGAGCCATGGGCGCCCCGGCCCGGTCGTCATCGACCTGCCGAAGGACGTGCAGTTCGCCACCGGCGTCTACGAGCGCCCGAGCCATAGCGGCCACAAGACCTACAACCCGCCGGTCAAGGGCGACCCGGAGAAGATCCGGGCCGCGGTCGAGCTGATGGCCGGCGCGCGCCGTCCGGTCTTCTACACCGGCGGCGGGGTCATCAATTCGGGGCCGGAAGCCTCGCGACTGCTGCGCGAGCTGGTCGCCGAGACGGGCTTCCCGGTCACCTCGACCCTGATGGGGCTCGGCGCCTTCCCGGCCTCCGACGACAAGTTCCTCGGGATGCTCGGCATGCACGGCACCTACGAGGCCAACCTCGCGATGCACGATTGCGACGTGATGATCTGCATCGGCGCGCGCTTCGACGACCGCATCACCGGCCGCCTCGACGCCTTCGCGCCGTATTCCAAGAAGATCCACGTCGATGTCGACGCCTCGTCGATCAACAAGGTCGTCAAGGTCGATGTCGGCATCCTCGGCGATTGCGCCGCGGTGCTGGAGGAGATGCTCGCCCAGTGGCGCGCCCTGCCGAAGCAGCCGGACAAGGCGCGGATGGAGGACTGGTTCAACAAGATCAGCCGCTGGAAGTCGCGCGACTGCCTCGCCTACTGGCCCTCGGGCACGATCATCAAGCCGCAATACGCGGTCCAGCGCCTCTACGAGGCGTGCAAGGACCGCAAGACCTTCATCACCACGGAGGTCGGCCAGCACCAGATGTGGGCGGCGCAGTATTTCAAGTTCGATGAGCCGAACCGCTGGATGACGAGCGGTGGCCTCGGCACCATGGGCTACGGCCTGCCGGCGGCGATCGGCACGCAGCTCGCCAACCCGGACGGCCTCGTCATCGACATCGCGGGCGAAGCCTCGATCCTGATGAACATGCAGGAGATGTCGACGGCGGTGCAGTACCGGCTGCCGGTCAAGATCTTCATCCTGAACAACGAGTACATGGGCATGGTGCGCCAGTGGCAGGAGCTGCTGCACGGCTCGCGCTACTCGCAGAGCTACTCGGAGAGCCTGCCGGACTTCGTGAAGCTCGCCGAGGCCTACGGCGCCAAGGGCATCCGCTGCGAGAAGCCGGGCGAGCTCGACGCGGCGATCCAGGAGATGCTGGCCTATGACGGGCCGGTGATCTTCGACTGCGTCGTCGACAAGACCGAGAACTGCTTCCCGATGATCCCGTCGGGCAAGGCGCACAACGAGATGCTGCTCTCCGACTATCTCGGCGAGACCGGGGTCGAGCTTGGCGACGTCATCTCGGCCGAGGGCAAGATGCTGGTCTGACCGGACCGGCATCCCGTCTCGCGGCACGGAGCCATGGACCGGACGCTTCGATCGGCGGGGTCGGGCCTTCCCTCAGCGGAAGGCCCGGCGCCAGCGCCGCGGGAGCCGCAGGGCGAGTCGCTGCGGCCAGCGCGGTCGCGGCAGCGCGTCGTGGCGGCGCGGATCGAGGCGCGGCACCGTCGCGGCGCGTTCCGCCGCCGTCCGGTCGGTGCGCTTGCGCAGGAGCACGAAGAACTCGCTCTCCCATGGGCGCGTCGGCTCCAGCGCCGCGCACTCGAACGGCAGCAGGTCGAGGCCGATCAGCTCCGCGAGGATGTCGGCGAAGCTGCAGGGCGTGAACACCGCGCAATGCACATCGACCGACGCGCCGGTCTCGGCGATGCCGGCGGCGATGGACAGGGCCTCCGTCGGACCGCCGCTGATCGGCTTCAACGGCACGGGTCTGCCCTTCCAGACCGCACTCGCCTCGACCGGGCTCGCCCGGGCGAAATGCTCGTAGACGATGGCGACCGGCGGTTTGCGCAGGCCGGCGAGATGGGCGGCGACCAGCGCGCCGGCCGTCGTCGGCCTGCGGAAATGGTCGAAGGTAAAGCGCTTGTCGGGCACGATGAGGCAGAACACGCCGCTCTCCCGCAGGGCGTCGCCGGCCTCGCGCAGCCAGCCGATGGCGTTCGGGACGTGTTCGACGACGTGCGAGGCCACGATGTAATCGACCGGCCCGCGCGGACCGAGGGCGTCCGCCAGACCGCCCTCCCCCAGCACGACGTCGACGGGAACGATGCCGTCGGTGCCGACGGGGCCGAGGGTGGGATGGCCGTCGTACTGGCGGCGCAGCGCGTCCGTCGGCAGATGGTCGGCGTAGAGCACGTCGCCCTCGTCCTTGCGGATGAGGGGGTTCGTCAGGGGGCCGATCTCGACGCCGGTTCGGCCCTGCGGCAGGACAAAATTCAAGACACGCTGGCGCCGATCCATGGCGCGGCCGGTATCACGCCACCGGCAGGTGGGTCCAGCACCGGGGTGCTGACCGCAGGTGGCGCAAGCGCGATCGAGCAAAGATCCAGTTGAGGGACGCCAGACCATGAACGCGATGAACACGCACTACCCCGAGCCGACGCGGATCGAGTCCGTCAACCGCCACACCCTGGCGGTCATCGTCGATAACGAGCCCGGCGCGCTCGCCCGCATCGCCGGCCTGTTCTCCGGCCGCGGCTACAACATCGAGAGCCTGACCGTCTCGGAGACGGAAGAGGCGCGCCACCTCTCGCGCATCACCATCGTCACCACCGGCACCAATGCGGTCATCGACCAGATCAAGGCGCAGCTCGACCGCCTCGTGCCGGTCCACCGCGTCGTCGACCTGACGCTGCAGGGGCAGGCCCTGGAGCGGGAGCTGTGCCTCGTGAAGGTGGCCGGCACCGGCGAGCACCGGAGCGAGGCCCTGCGCCTCGCCGCCGCCTTCGGCGCCCGCACCCTCGACGCCACGCTGAACTCCTTCGTGTTCGAGCTCACCGGCTCGACCGAGGAGATCGACCGCTTCATCCGCCTGCTCTCGGTGATCGGCCTCGTGGAGATCTCCCGCACGGGCATCGCCGCCATGGGCCGCGGCGCGGAGCCGCTGTAACGGGCCTTTCGGGCCGGATCGCGCTATACTGGGCCGACTTCGGGAGAAGGATGTCTCCGATGGAAGCCAAGGTGGTGCGCTGGGGCGACGATCTCGCCGTGAGACTGTCGGCCGACGAGGTCCGGCAGCTCGGCGTGCGCGAGGGCGAGGTGGTGG
>NZ_BPRD01000089.1 GCF_022179745.1 Methylorubrum podarium | reverse complement strand
GCCCCCGCGCCGACGCCCATCGCGGTCCGGTTCTCGGCCTGCGCCGGTGCCGACAATCCCGCGAGCAACGCGAGGCCGGCGCAGGCGCCGAGGCAGGTCTTTCGCATCCGTTCGTCCCTTCGAAAAGCAGTTCGGGGACGCCCTTGGCCTTCGATCTTGACGAAAGGTTGACCTGCACAAGGCAGATTGACTTGACGGCACCTTGGCCGTGCAAGGAGAAGCGGCTGTCAAAGCCGCGCTTGTTCTTGCACAACCGCGCGCTCAACCCGGGTTGCAGGCCGCGAGCGGCCGGCGCAACCGAAGCACCAGCGGAACGATGGCGAGCGCGGTGGCGGCGGCGGCGAGGAGGCCGATGCCGGTGCCGGCCCGGTCGCCCAGCGCGCCGTAGGCGATCGGCGCGAGGCCGCCCGAACCGATCACCGCGGTGTAGAACTGCGCGAAGGCCCGGCCGACATCGCCCCGCGGCGCGAGGTCCGGCACGGTCCCGTAGAGCACCGAGGAGGTGCCGTTGAGGACGAGGCCGAGGACAGGCAGCAGGACCAGGGTCGGCCCGAGCGGCAGGACGAGGAGCGCGGCGATCCCCGCGGCGGTGGCCGTCTCGGTCGCGACGACGCAGGGCACGACGCCCAGGCGCGCCCCGAGCCAGCCGCACACGGCCTTGCCGAAGGCGCCGCCGGAAAAGACCAGGGCCAGGGCGAGCCCTGTGGTCGTGCCGGTGCCGCCCTTCGCCTCCAGCAGGAAGGGCAGGAACAGCAGGGTGCCCATCCGCGTGGCGGTGTCGAGGGCGCCGACCGTCATCAGCAGGGCGAAGCCCCGGCCCTCGCCGCCGATCCGGCCGGCCCGCGCCGGCGCCGCGGCCAGCGAGCCCCGCGGCAGGACGAGGGCGAGCGCCAGCGCCACGGCGAGCCCCACCCCCGCCATCAGCCCGGCGACCGGCCGCCACGCCAGCATGCCGAGGAGCAGCGCCACGGTGACCGGGAACAGCGCCTTCCCGAGATCGCCGGCGAAGTTGTAGATCCCGAGCGGCCCGCGCGCGGCGCCGCCATAGGCCTGCGCGACGAGGAGCGAGGCGCGGGGATGCTGGATGCTCGCGCCGATCCCGGCCAGGACCAGTCCGGCGCAGAGCCCGGCCAGGCTGCCGCTCAGCGCCATCACGCAGAAGCCCGCGGCGGCGACCACGGTCGAGACGGCGAGGCTCGCGCGGATCGGCCATCGCGCCGCCAGCCGGTCGGCGGGCATCTGCAGCCCGCCCATGGTGGCGTAGTAGAGGCTGCGCAGGACGGCGAGGCCGGCATAGCCGAGGCCGAACTCCGCCTGCCAGACCGGCAGCAGCACGTAGAGCAGGTCGGTGTAGCCGTCGTGCAGGGCGTGGGCGAGGCAGGCCCCGCCGAGGCTGCGCCGTGGAGCATCGGGGCGCACGCCGTCGCCGCGCATCGATCCGTCGAGTCGAACGGCCTGGTTCACACGAAAAATCCTCGCCAAACGCTTGCGCCGGGAGCCTAGACCCGTGAGCTTTGCGGGATGAGTGCCGCTCGATGCACGGGTTTCGTGCGGTTTCCTCACGGATGGGAGGAGGAATGCGCCGGTTGCCGCCGCTCCACGCGCTGCAGGTGTTCGAGGTCGCGGCACGGGCCGGCAGCTACGCCCAGGCCGGCCTCGAACTCGGGCTGACGCACGGGGCGGTGAGCCGTCAGGTCGCCGCGCTGGAGACGTGGCTCGGCCAGCGCCTGTTCGTGCGGGTCGGGCGGCGGATGGTGGCGACCCCGGCGGCCCGCGTCTTCGCCGAGGAGATCAGCCTGTCGTTCGACCGGCTCACGGCGGCGGCGGAAGCCTGCGGCCGGCCCCAGGCGCCGCGGGTCCTGCGGGTCAGCGCGCCCTCGACCTTCGCGATGCGCTGGCTGATCCCGCGCCTCGACGGCTTCCACGCGGCCCGTCCCGGCACGGACGTCCGGGTCACCACCACGACGACGCTGCAGGACGCATTGCGCGGCGGGTTCGATCTCGCGGTCCGGCGCGGCCCTGCGCCCTGGCCGCAGCACCGTGCGGTGCCCTTCCTGGCCGAGGCCGACACCCTGGTGGCGAGTCCCGCCCTGCTGCGCGACAGGCCGCTCGAAACCTTGCGCGACCTCGAAGACCACGTCCTCCTCGGCACCGAGACCCGTCCGGGGGACTGGGCCGACTGGCTGGCGGCAGCCGGCGTGACCTTGCCCGGCGGCGTCCGCCGCCGGGTGTTCGACCATTTCTTCGTGACGCTCCAGGCCGTGGAGGACGGCGCCGGCCTCGGCATCGGGCCGTTCCCGGTCCTCGACCGGATGGTCGCGGCGGACCGGCTCGTCGCGCCCTTTCCGGAGATCCGGGTCGAGCGGGCGGCCTACTTCGCCCTGACGCCGTTCGACGCCGACAAGTCGCCCGCCCTCACCGCCCTCATCGATTGGCTGGTGGCGGAGGGCGCGCGGCCGGCCCCGACGAGGCCCCTCACAATTCCCCGGTGAGGAACTGCGCCCGGCCGTGCCCGAACGACCAATCCTCGTCGGTGTTCTCCACCGTCGAGACCATCACGTCGGCCGGGGCGATGCCGCAGGCCGCCTGAAGCTTTTCCGTGAGCAGCCGGTAGAACAACTCCTTCTTCTCGCGACCGCGTGGCCGGGTGATCATCTGCACCACCACCACGTCCCGCGTGCGGGGAATGTCGAGGCCGGTATCCTCCACGATCATCCGCGACGGCTTGTGCTCGGTCACGATCTGGTAGCGGTCGCCCGGCGGCACCTGGAAGGCTTCGAGCATCGCCTCGTGCGCGGCGTCGAGCAGAGCCTTCAGCTCCGCGTCGCTGCGGCCCTCGATCAGGTCGAAACGCATCAGGGGCATGAATCACTCTCCAGAACTCGCGGCGGGGATGCGCCCCTGGCGGTCGCCGGGCGCCCGCGGTTAAGTAGCCTCGCTTCCGGCCGCTTCCAACCGATCGGGATTTTTCGTATTATGCATTCAAACGAGGGCAGGGAGCGGGGCGCGGCACCCCTCATCGGCCCCCAAGGAGGAGGTGAGACATGTCCGATCTACGGTTGCGCCGCAGCGTTCTCTACATGCCGGGATCGAACCCGCGCGCCCTCGAGAAGGCGAAGACGCTGCCCGCCGATTCGCTGATCCTCGATCTGGAGGACGCCGTCGCGATGGAGCAGAAGGAGCTCGCCCGCGAGCAGGTCTGCGCGGCGGTGATGGGCGGCGGCTACGGCCATCGCGAACTCGTGATCCGGGTGAACGCGCCGCAGACGCCCTGGGGCGACGGTGACCTACGCGCGGCGATCCAGGCCAAGCCCGACGCGATCCTGATGCCCAAGGTGTCGTCGCCGGCGGTTCTGGAGAGCGTGGCCGACGCGCTGGAAGCGCTCGACGCGCCCGAATCGATCGCGGTCTGGGCGATGATCGAGACGCCGGCCGCGATCCTCAACATTCACGAAATCGCCAAGGCGCGCCGCGACCGCCGCAACCGGCTGACCGGTTTCGTGCTCGGCACCAACGATCTGGCGAAGGACACCTGGGCGCAACTGGTGCCCGGGCGCGTGCCGATGCTGCCCTGGATGATGTTCACCCTGGCCGCGGCGCGCGCCGAGGGGCTGATCATCCTCGACGGCGTGTGGAACGACATCGCCGATCCGGAGGGATGCCGCGAGGAGTGCCGACAGGCGCGCGACCTCGGCTTCGACGGCAAGACGCTGATCCACCCCAACCAGATCGAGCCCGCCAACACCTCGTTCGCCCCGACGGAGGAGGAGGTGCGCCGCGCCCGCCTCGTGATCGAGGCGTTCAACCTGCCGGAGAACGCCAAGCGTGCGGCGATCAAGGTCGAGGGCCGCATGTACGAGCGCCAGCACATCGACATGGCCCGCCGCGCCGTGGTCTGGTCCGAGACCATCGCCGCCCGCGACGCCGCCTCCGCGTCCTGAACGCGAAACGGCCGCGCCCGGGAGGGCGCGGCCGTGCCGTCATGAGAGGCTGTGACGGCGGAAGGGCTTACCAGCCGTAGCCGTACCCGTAGGCCGGGCCGCCCCAGGAGTAGCCGCCATAGGCGCGACGCGGGGCGTAGTAGCCGTCGTCGTAGTAGCCGACGCTGCGGTAGCCGTAAGCGGGACGGCCGTAGCCGTACCCATAGCCGTAGCCGGCGACCGGACGGGCATAGCCGTAATCGTAGCCGTAACCGCCGTAACCGTAGCTGTTCGAGGCGGCCGCGCCGAGCAGCGCGCCGGCCGCGAGACCACCGACGACGCCGGCCGCGATCGCGCCGCCGCCACCGCGGCCACGCCAGCGGGCTTCGGCATCGGTCGAGGACAGGGCGCCCACGCCGAGCACGGCCACGGCGGACAGAATCGCAAGCTTCTTCATCAAGTCTCTCCGAAAGAGGTGGATCGCCGATCCATTGGCACCCCAACGAGCACGTGCTGGATTCGGTTCACTCTCGATGTGCCGAAGCTCACGTTGCATCCTGTCGCATGAACGGCGGTGCAAGCGCCCGTTCATCCAATTGTCAGGATCGCGCGGCTGCACCATGCATGGGTTTGACTGCGGCTCAGCGCCGATCTGAACTTGGCCGTATCGCCGCCGTCGCGCTCAGCGCCGCCCGCCGACCTCGTCGAGATGTTGCAGAAGCATGGCGGGGTCGTCGTAGACCCTGACGGCCCCCGAACGCTCCAGCTCTTCCGTGCCGTATCCGCCGGACAGCAGGCCGACCCCGAGCCCACGGCAGCGGCGGGCCGCCAGCATGTCCCAGATCGAGTCGCCGACGATCACCGCGTGCTCGATCGGCGCCTTCAGCCGTTCGGCGGCGGCGAGGAACAGGTCGGGATCGGGCTTGGCGTATTTCACGAGGTCGCGCGTCACCACCGGCACCTGATCGGGATCGACGCCGAGGGCGACGAGGTTGTGGCCCGCGGTCTCCATCCGCCCGCTGGTGGCGATGGCCCAGGGGATGCCGTTGTCGGTGAGCGTCGCGAGCAGCTCCTTGGCGCCCGGCAGCGGCACGACGCCCTTCGAGAGCCGGCCATAGGCTTCCGCGTGCAGCCGCCGCAGCCGGTCGATCCGCTCCGGATCGATGTCGAGCCCGGTCTCGCGCAGCAGCTGGTTGGTGAAGAGCCCGCCGCTCATCCCGATCTTGCGGTGGATGCGCCAGACGGAGAGCGGAATCCCCTCCGCGTCGAGCGCCTCCTTCCAGGCGAGAACGTGCTGGTAGACGCTGTCGACCAGCGTGCCGTCGAGGTCGAACAGGAAGACGGTTTCGATGCGCATGGGGGCTCCTGCGGTCTCCGCGATGGAAGGGGCTCGGCCGACGATGCGTTCCCGCGACGCGCCTCCGGCGCTTCACGCCGGTGCCGGGCCGAGATGCATTGCCCGCCTCATTCGGACGGTCACGACTGATCTACTCCGTTCAAGGATCGTCGTCGCCGGAGTGGAAATCAGGTGGACGGCATGACATCATTTGATGACATGCCGTGGGGTCCGGAAAAAGCTGTCTTCGTGCTCGAAGCGCTCGATGTCGCGCTGTGGTGTCCCGTTCTCGCGGCGAAGTTCGCCGTTGCCCGTCTCGACGACCTGCGGGTGATCCTCGGCGAGGTATGCGCAACGGATCCCGGCCTCGCCCGGTGCTATCCTCTGGACGCGGCCGAGCGAGAGGCGGTGGAAGCGCGGTTCGACGTCGGGCTCGATCTCGCGGCGCTCGGCTCGCGGACCATCGAGGTGCATCTCTCGCGGCTCCGTCGGCAAGTCACGCACGTGCCCTACCTCGTCCATACGGGTTTCGAGCTGCCGCTGCTGCTGGAGGGGCGCAAGACGCTGGCCTGCATGCCTTACGAGTATCCGCCGCATCGCTTTCCCGGCGAGGACAGCTTCGACCGGTGGGTCGAACGAGGCGTGCTCCACAAGGAGGTCGTGCTGGAGCCGTTCGAACCCAATCCGCGGTTCGAAGGGCTTCGAACCGCCTATTACACGCCGAAAGGCGAGGAATGGCGCATCCCGGCCCACAAGCTCCTGCGCAGGGCGTCAGGGCCGGGCGGCGGCTGGAACGAGACGTTCGAGCGTCTGGAAGGAATGCTCCTCGGCTACGAAGATTGGCAGAACGATTGGTGGATCGCCTCGCGGCCGGGGCGCCTGCTCGGCAGACCCGAGGCGCTGACCACGATGCGGTGATTGCGACGAGACGCCGGCATCCAGAGCCAAATCGGCGGACCGAAGCGTCCGGATTGGCCTAGCCCGCGCGCGGTGTGATACCGGCTGGGCGCGAAAAAATGCTGTTCACCCATCTCGCCGACGACCTCTTCCGCCCGCTGGCCTCGCCGAGCCGCGCCTTTAACGCGGCCCTGCTGCTGCACCTGCACGCGCGCGTGTTCGGCGACGCCGCCGAGCCCCTGCGCAAGAGCGAGCTTCTGGCGGCGATCGGCGATTTCTCCGTCGGCTGGAGCCAGGCCGAGATCGCCGACGACGAGGCCACCCCCGTCGATCCGATCGAGCGGCGCTCGGCGGTGTTCCGGCGGCTGATCGAGGCGGGCTGGCTGGTGGAGCGGCGCGAGCGCTACGTGCCGGTGGTCGATTTCGACCCCGACGCGCGGCTCCTGATCGAGGAACTCGCCCGGATCGAGCGCGGCGAGACCCGCTCCTACGGCGGCGCGGTGCTGGAGGTGCTGAGCGCGCTGGAGAGCGCCATCGCCAGCCCCGCCGACCGTTCGGAGGCCCTGCGCAACGCGGCGAAAGCCTCGCGCACCTTCCTCGGCCACCTGCGCGGGCTGGCCGGGGCGATGCGCAAGCTCGAAGAGCGCATCCTGCGCGAGCCCGACCTCAGCGCGGCCTTCCGGCTCTATTTCGAGGAATTCGTCGAGCGCCACCTCGTCTCCGACTACCGGACGCTGCACACCCGCTTCAATCCGTTCCGCTTCCGCTCGGGCATCGTGCGGGAAGCAGGCCGCGCCTTGCGCGATCCGCTGACGCTCAGGGCGCTGGCCGACGGCAACCTGCGGGAGGGCCGCGCCGCCGACCTCGCGGCGGCCGAGCGGATGGTGCGCACCGACCTCGTCGAGATCCTCTCGATCTTCGAGGGGCTCGACCCGCATCTCGACGCGGTATCCGAGGTGGTGACGCGGCTGGAGCGCCGCATCTCGGCGGCGTTGCGCTACCGCGACCCGCGCGATTCCGCCCGGATCGAGCGGGCGGCGGCGGCGCTGCGCGCGGTCGGCGCCGGCGAGGACGACCTCGCCGGCCTGCCCCTGCCGCAGATCTCGCTGCTGCGTCCGCCGATCGGCCCGCCGCAGCTCACCAACCCGCGCCTGCCGCGCCGGATCATCGAGTACGAGCCGCTGCCCGAGATCGACGTCGATCCGGCGATCGAGGCCTTCATCGCCGCCAAGGACGAGTTCCGCCGCCGCATCACCGTGACGCCGGAGCGCATCGTCGCCTATCTCGATGCCCGGCTCGCCCAGGTGCCGGCTCTGCGCGGCTCCGACATCGCGGTCGACGACGTCGACGCCTTCGTGGTGTTCCAGCGCCTGCGCGAGATCGACGTGCTGTTCGACGGCGTGCTGCGCAGCCGCTACCGCGTCGCCCGGATCGAGGGCCGCGTCTCGAACGGCTGGCTCGACTGCCCGGACTTCACGATCGAGCGCGTTCGGGCCCCCGCCGCCCGGCGCGGAGCCGGCAAAGCAGGCTGAACGGACAAGACGATGCTCGAACCTTTCCGCGCGATCCTCGACGGCGAGGAGCCGCCCCCGCCCGGCAGCTCGGCGCCGAGCGAGGAGGAACTGATCCGCGCGCTTCAGGTGATGCTGAAGAGCCAGTGCATCTACGCCGCGAGCACCGGCATCGGCCGCTCCTACGAACTCGCCCGGCACTACGCGCCGTTCTTCCGCGACTATTTCGCTTGCCTCGGCTACCGTTTCGAGGTCGCCCACCGCGACCAGATGGTGTTCCTAGGTCTGCCGCCGGACGGCGTGCGCCACGACGCGCAAGGGGAGCGGCTGCGCAAGGACGAGACCCTGGTGCTGCTGTCGCTCCGGCTCGCCTACGAGGAGGGCCTTCGCGATCACCGCGTCTCCACCGACGGCACGGTGGAGTGCACCACCGACGACATCGCCGACGCGATCCGCTCCGCCGCCCGGACCGAGCCGCCGGACGAGGCGCGCCTGATCGAGATCCTGCGCCTGTTCGCCCGCAAGGGGGCGCTGCGTCTCGGCGAGCGCGACCGGGCCGAGCGGGTGACGCCGCTGATGGTGATGCCGGGCATCACCGTGCTCTCGCCGGATGCCTGGATGGATCAGGTCCGCGCCTGGGCCTCCGCGGGGGAGGGGAGGGGCGTCTGATACGGCTTCCGGTTGATCACCTCGGGTTTGACTCCACGCCGTCATCGCGAGGCGGAGCCGAAGCGATCCAGGGCGCGACCTCTCCGGAAAAGGCGCGCCCTGGATTGCCACGGCTTCGCCTCGCAATGACGGAGGAAGAGACCGAGCCAATCAACCGGAAACAGTATGAGACCGAACGGCGATGAGCCCGGCTCATCGCCGTTCGCCCACGCGAATGCGTGGCGGCGGTCGTCCGCTGGGCGCGTTGATCCCGACCGAGGGCGGGATCAAGGCACGCCGATGTGGGGCGAAGCCTCTTCCTGGGCCCAGGGCGCGGTGGAGAAGGCCTGTTCGAGAAAGGCGATCAGCGTCGAGACCCGAGCCGGCCGCGGCAGGCCCGGCGGCATCACCAGGTTGAGGGCGATCGGCGGCGGCTGCCAGTCCGGCATTACCCGCTCCAGCCGGCCCGACTTCAGATCCTCCCAGATCGTGAAGTCCGGCTGCACCGCCAGCCCGAGCCCGGCGCGCAGCGCTGGCGCCAGGGCGTCGGCGTTGTTGGCCCGTAGCGGACCCTCGGGAACGATGGTGACCGTCTCGCCGGCGGCGTTG
>NZ_BPRD01000088.1 GCF_022179745.1 Methylorubrum podarium | reverse complement strand
CGACCCTCGACGGCGAGGCGGCGCGGCCGGTGCACGAGAGCCTCTCGCTGACCCGGTTCCGCAACCCGCTGGTGCGGCTGATGCTGCCGTTCCGGATGCCGCGGCGGATCTAGATCATTGTTCTGACGCGCTTTCTATCGACGAACCGGCATCCACTTCGTCGGAAAGCGCTCTCGGAATCGATCAGCCGGCCTTCGCTTCGGCCTCGTCCTTGCGCTCGTGGCGCAGCAGCAGCGGCGTCTGCGCCAGGGCGAAGGCGATGGTGAGCGGCATGATGCCGAACACCTTGAAGCTCACCCAGAAATCCTCCGTCTGCGTGCGCCAGACGATCTCGTTGAGGGCGGCGAGCGCGAGGAAAAATAGGCCCCAGCGGAAGGTGAGCTTGCGCCAGCCCTCGTCGGTCAGCGCGAACATGCTGTCGAGCACGACCGAGAGCAGCGACTTGTTGAAGGCGAGCCCGCCGAGCAGGACGAGGCCGAACAGCGTGTTCACGATGGTCGGCTTCATCATGATGAAGGTCTTGTCCTGAAGCGCCAGCGTCAGCCCGCCGAACACCAGCACGACGACGCCAGAGACGAGGGGCATGATCGGCAGCCGCCGCAGCAGGGCGAAGTGCACGCCGAGCGCGATCATCGTGGCGACGATGAACACGCCGGTCGCCACGAACAGCTTGCTCTCCGGCGTCACGCCGAAGCGCTCGGCATAGGCGTTGCTGAAGAAGAACACCGCGAGCGGGCCCACCTCCAGCGCCAGCTTGAGGAGCGGCGGCAGGTGCCGGCGCGGCGGGACGCTCTCGACCTTCATGCTGAGGTTCTCACGATCTTGCGATGGGGCGGCGGGCAATCGATCACTCCTTGGGGAGGCCGGTGATCGCCCTGGCAAAATCCCGCGCGGCGAACGGCTCCAGATCCTCGACGCCCTCGCCGACCCCGATGAAATGCACGGGCAGGCCGAACTTCGCGGCGAGTGCCACCAGAATACCGCCCCGCGCGGTTCCGTCGAGCTTCGTCATCACGAGGCCGGACACGGGGGCCGCCTGCGAGAACAGCTCGACCTGGCTCAGCGCGTTCTGGCCGACGGTGGCGTCGAGAACCAGCAGGGTGGCGTGGGGCGCTTCCGGATCGAGCTTGCGGATGACCCGGACGATCTTCTCCAGCTCCGCCATCAGCCCCGCTTTGTTTTGCAGGCGGCCGGCGGTGTCGATGAGGAGCACGTCGGTACCGTTCTCCCGCGCCTCCTTGAAGGCATCGAAGGCGAGCCCGGCGGCGTCCGATCCCTGCTCGCGGCTGATCACGGGGGTGTTCGTGCGCTCGCCCCAGACCCGCAGCTGCTCGATCGCCGCGGCGCGGAACGTGTCGCCCGCCGCCAGCATCACGCTGCGGCCCTCCGCCTTGAACTTGAGGGAGAGCTTGCCGATCGTCGTCGTCTTGCCGGCACCGTTCACGCCGACCGTCAGGATCACGTACGGCTTCTTGCCCGTGTCGATGGCGATCGGGGTCGCCACCGGCTCCAGCGCCCGCTCGATCTCGGTGGCGAGGATGGCGCGCACCTCGTCCGGCGAGATGCCCTTCTCGTAGCGGCCCTTGCCGACCGCCTCCGACATCCGCGTGGCCGTCTCCACGCCGAAATCGGCCTGGATCAGCGCGTCCTCCAGATCCTCCAGGGTGGTCGCGTCGAGCTTGCGCTTGGTGAACAGCCCCGTCACCCGGTCCGACAGGGCCGAAGAGGTGCGGCGCATGCCCTCGGTGAGCCGCGACCACCAGCCCCGCTTCTCCGTGCCCTCGACGGCACCGGAGATCGCATCGCTGGCGAGCGCCGCGGCGGAATCGACGGGCTGGATGTCGGCCTCGGCGGGCGGCTGCGCCTCGGCCGGGACCGCCTCCTCCGCGTCACCGACCGTCAGGCGCGACCACCAGTTCCGCTTCTCCGCAGGCTCCGCGGAGAGGGCCGACGGTTCCGGCTCCGTCGTCGTCTCGTCCGGCTGCGGCGCTTCGCCCGACGGCGGCTGCGGCTCCGGCTGGAGGTCGGCGCCCTCGACCTGATCGGGGATGCGGTTCTTGTCGGGATCCTCGGAGGCGGGTTCGCTGACCGGCGGCGGCACGTGGGACACGTCGTCCGCCGCGGTGGCGAAGTCCGGCAGACCCTCGGATTCGGAGGCCGGCGACAGCGGGTCCGGCGTGACCGGCGGCGCGTCCGGTTGAACCTCGGCCGGCAGTTCCTCGGCGGGCGTGGGGTCGGCTGGCTTCGCCTCGGGCGCACCCTTCCGCCCGAACAGGCGTCCGAACCAGCCGGGCTTCTCGTCGTCGCTCATCCCAGTCCCTTATACAGCCTTGCCCGCGACGATCCGGCATTCTAGCCCGTGAGGCATGAACGCGCGTGTTTCAGTGCCGGATCGCACCGTCGGACCGGAGATAGGGCTTTCCCTGCTCTACCGCGATGCCCTGATGCTCGTCATCGACAAGCCGGCGGGTCTGCCGGTGCATCCGGGGCCGAAGGGCGGGCCGACCCTGACCGACCATCTCGACGCCCTGCGCTTCGGCCTGCCGCGCCGCCCGGAGGCCGCGCATCGGCTCGACCGCGACACCTCGGGCTGCCTCGTGCTGGGCCGTCACGCCAAGGCGCTCGCCCGTCTGAACCGCCTGTTCGCCGACGGCAAGGTGGACAAGACCTATTGGGCGCTGGTCGAGGGCGGACCCGAGGCGACGGAGGGGCGCATCGACCTTCCGCTGGCCAAGCGCTCGGACGATCCGCGCAGCTGGTGGATGAAGGCGGACCCGGCCGGCGCGCCGTCGCTGACACTCTACCGGGTGCTCGGGCGGGCGAACGGGATGTCGTGGCTGGAACTGAAGCCGGTGACGGGGCGCACGCATCAGCTGCGCGTCCACTGCGCGGCGATGGGCTGGCCGATCCGCGGCGACGCGATCTACGGGAACGCCGGGCGGGAGGGGCCGGGTCTCCAGCTCCATGCGCGGGGCTTGCGCCTGCCGCTCTATCCGAAGCGCGAGGCGATCGCCGTGGAGGCGCCTGCGCCGGCGCATATGCGGGCGGGGTTGGTCGCGTGCGGGATGGTCGCCGCATCGCAAAACCCTCTCCCCTCCGCCGGAGAGGGTGCCTGCGCAGCGGACGGGTGATACCTTTTCCGGTCGATCGCTTCGGGCTTTGCCAGCCTCCGTCATCGCGAGGCGGAGCCGAAGCGATCCAGCGCGCGACTCATCCGGAAAAGTCGCGGACTGGATTGCCACGGCTTCGCCTCGCAATGACGGAGGAAACACCGAAGCGATCAAACGGATGGCGTGTAAGGCGTCAGCCCCGCCGGGCGAGCCCGCCCGCGAAGTCGCGCAGGGCCGCCTCGACCAGGGCGGCGACCTGCGCCTCCGTCTTCGGCGCGCGGATCACGAGGCTCGCCACGACCTCCGGGTGGATGCGCCGCTGCTTCGGCGTGCGGGCATGGTTCGACAGGCGCAGCCGCTCCGCACCCTCGCCGCGGGCGAGATAGAGGCTGTCGCCGCGGGTGTTGCGGGCGGTCTCGCGAAAGCCGTGCGCGGCGAGCAGGCGGCCCGCATGGGCGAGCGCCTCAGGCGGCGGCAGCGGGCGCATCAGGCCGAGACGGCGAGGACCGCCAGCGGCAGGGCCGCCGCGACGAGGGCGGCGAGCGCCGCGGGGGCGACGTAGCGCGGCCGGTAGGACAGGAGCAGAACCAGCCCCACGGCCGCCCCGGTGAGTGCGCCGATCCACTGCACGGGGCCGAACGCCCAGCCCTCCCACAGCCCGGCGACGAGGAAGGAGAGGGCGATCGCCCCCCAGCCGAACAGGCGCAGGCGCAGGGCCGCCGCCCGCTCCGCCTTGCGGTCGAAGACCTCGGCATGGTGCCGGTTCAGGCTGAGGCAGAGGGCGGCGAGCGCGGCGAAGCTCAATCCGAGATTCGCGGCGAGGACGAGGGGCGTCATGCGTGGGTTGGCTCCGGGCGCCGCGCGGGCGCGCGGGCGGGGGAGGCGGGGGCGGTCGAGGCGGCTTGCGCCGGCTTCGCGCCCCGCTCCCGATCCCGCTTGGGCGCCTCGTAGCGCAGGATCTTGCGGGCGGCGACGGCGAACAGGCCCGCGAGGAGCAGCATCGCCCCGTCGAACCACGCGAAGAGCGGATCGCCGCCGCCGAGCCGCAGGGGATGGTCGGGGATCGTCAGGATGTCGGCGGCGACCACCGCGAAGCC
>NZ_BPRD01000087.1 GCF_022179745.1 Methylorubrum podarium | reverse complement strand
GGCGTCGGCGGCCGGATCGGCGGCGCGGCCTGCGGCTGGACGGGCGGGGCCGGCTTCGGTGCAACCTCTTGCGGCGGCTCGGCCGGGGCGGGCCGGGCCGCCTGCTTCTTGGACGGAGCAGGCTTTTCACGCCGGACGGCGGATGGGCGCGGGCGGGCCGGCGTGGACCGGGCGCCGGCTTCGCCGGGCAGGCTGATGGTCATCCGCTCGACCGCTCCGACGAGATCGTCGAGGCTCGCCTGCGCCGTGCGGCACAGCCGAATCCGCAGCGAGAGGGCGCGCCGGCCCGCGGTCGGGGTGACCGGGGCGTCGAACAGGCCGCCGCGGCTCGCGACGCGCTGGGCCGCGCTCGCCCGCTCGAACCACTGCCACGCGTAGAGGCAGTCGGTCCCAAGGGCGAGGCCGACCGGGCCGTAGCCGTTGCGCCGCGGCGCGACGACGCGAAGAGGCTGGCCCGGAAACCGGACCGCGATCTCGCCCTCGATGCCGAACTGGCTCGGTTTGGCGAGCCGCGGCGGAAAGGCGAGCAGGAGGTCGCCGGTCTCGTTGCGCAGGGCCACCTCGGCATGGTTGCGGCCGTCGCCGCCCTCGAAGCGGATGCGCTGGTCGAACCCGTCGCGCAGGCGGGTCTCGACCACGCCCGCGACCGGGCCGGCGCCGGGCAGGCGCAGGACCGGGGCGGACTGGGCCAGGACGGGATCGGCGCCGGCGAGGAGCAGGGCCGAAACGGCGAGAGGCCCGAGCAGACGCGATCTCACGGAAACCCTTTCCCGTTCGGCCCGGCTCCGGAGGAGAGGCGGGAGGGCACGGAGAAGCGGTCGCTCTCCGGGCTCGCCGCGGCCCGGCCGCGCTCGGCCTGCTGGTCCTGCCACAGCGTGCCGGGCGGCGGAGGGGCGAGGCCCTCCGGCTTGTCGAGGCCGTTATAGCCCGGCAGCAGCGCGAAGCCGTAGCGCTCGTAGGGCATCGCGCCGGCCCCGTTCACCCGCCGCGCCACCAGGGGCGGACGCGCGGTCACGGGCTCGCGGGCATAGGTGCCGGGCGCGACCGGGTCGGAGAGCGCCCGCTGCAGCGAGGCGGGCGGGTAGCGTAGGGAATTGTCGAGGGGCACGCTGAGCGGGAACTCGTTGCGCTGGACCGCGGGCGGCACCGTGCCGCCCTGGGCGCCGACACCGGCCGCGTCCGGCCGGGGCACCCGGCCGTAGGAGGGGGCGTCGGGCTTCGGCTCGGGCCTCGCCTGGGCGGCGGAGCGGGCGGGGGGCGGCTGCGGCCCCGCGCAGGGCAGCGGCGGCCCGCCGGGATCCTCGCGGAACAGCATGTCGACGACCTTGGGGAACAGGCCGTCGTAGCGGTTCACCACCTCGAGATAGGGGCGCTGGCGCTTGAGCCGCTGCAGGGTCAGGGCGTAGCCGAACACCGTGGTCTCGCTCGGCATCCAGGCCACCGCGCGCTGGAACCATTCGAGCGCGGTGTCGAACTGGCAGGAATTGTAGGCGTACCACGCCAGCCCCTGCGCGCCCTCGCCGGAGGCGGAGGCGATCACGACCTTGGCGTAGCGCTCGATCCGGGCCGGCTCGATGAAGGGCGGGTTGGCGAGCGTCAGCTTGCGCTCGAGCACGTCGATGAACAGCAGCTCGTTGCCGACGAAGCGGTCGCGCCAGGCATAGGCGACCTCTTCCGCCTCGCGCAGCATGTTGAGCTCGCGCAGGGTGTGGGCGAGGCCGTGGGCGACCATGGCGTCGCCGCCGCGGCCGATGGCGAGCTTGAACCATTCCAGCGCCTCCCGGAACTGGCGCCGCTTGTAGGCGTACCAGCCGAGCAGGCCGGTCTGGCTCGGGTCGCCGCTCTTGCGGGCATAGGTCTGGAAGGCGGTGAGGTCGGCCAGCGTCGGCGTCTGGGCCGGCTCGTCGTGCAGGAAGGCGGCGATGCGCGCGCGGGTGATGTCGAGGCGGATCGCGTCGAATTCCGAGGCGCCCTCCTGACTCGAGCGTCCCATGGCGATCAGCCGCTCGGCCTGATCCATCTTGAGGTGGCTCATCGCCTTCTGGATCGTGGCGAGCCGCGCGCCGGCATCCGCGCTGCCGTCGAGGACGGACTTGTAGAGGTCGTAGGCGTCCTCGCCCGCCCCCGTCACGGCGAGCGCGTCGGCGATGATCCAGAGGCTTTCGAGGTCGGACGGGTCGAGGGCGCCGGGATCGGCCCGGTAGAGGGCGACCACCTCCTCGGACGTCTTGCCCGAAGCGTTCCGCTCCGCGGCGGCCTTGATGCTGTTGCGGAACTCCGCCCGGCGGAGCTTGCGCGCGAGTTCCTCCGAGGGCTGCCAGTTCGGCTCCAGGGAGCGGCGCGCGGCGATGGCGGCGCGCAGATCCTGGAAGCGCCCGGCGGTGAAGAGATCCCACAGCGGCGCCTCCTCGGGCGGGCTCGGCTGCAGGGTGTCGAGGTCGGCAGGCTCGGTCCAGCCCGGATAGAGCCGCTTCAGCCGCGCGATCTCGGCCTTCATCCGCGCGGTCTGCTTCTGCGAGGCGTAGTAGCGCAGCGCGCTCTCATCGACCATGCCGGGCGTCCCGCCGGTCTCGGGATCGACCAGGATCGCGGGCGCGCGGGCGCCGTCGCCGTAGACGACGCGCGGGGCTGCCTCGGGCGGCGCGCCCTGGGCCGCGGCGGGCATCGCGCCGGCGAGCAGGGCGAGGGTGGCGAGGGAGGTCAGGACTTCACGCATGACGGATACCGCATCCGGGCCGCGATCAGCGCGAGGAGGTGGAGGGTCGTCGGATAGTAGTTCTGATTGTCCTGCACCGTCCTTAAGGACTCGGGAAACGGTGTGCCGTCGGCGGCGCAGGCGGTCAGCGCGGGGATCGCCGTGTAGCCCGGCTCGCTCAGCCACTCGACCGGCCGCCCGTCGCGGGTGTCGACGATCGGCAGGCGCTCGCGGTCGATCCCGCCCCACAGCGTCTTGAACGGGGCGTAGTCCTCCGGCCGCCCGACCCCGGCCCAGGCGAGATAGAGCGGCACGCGGATCGCGTTGTAGGAGAAGAGCGGCGGGAAGCCGTCGGCGGGGCGAAGGGCCTCCTTGGCCGAGATCCACTCGGTCGGCAGGCTGCTCGGGCCGAAGCGCGACTGGCGCAGGAAGTCGAGGCCGCTGCGGATCAGCGAAGCCCAGTCGTATTCGGGGGCGACGATCGGCAGCCGCTGGAAGGCGGGAAAGACCCAGTAGGACAGGTTGATGAGCGGGCCGTCGGCGCGGTCGCGGGCCGAGAAGCCGGAGACCGCCGGCAGCAGGACCGGCCCGTGCGGGTCCTTGAACAGGATGGTCTTGCGGCCGAACTCGACGGCGATGCGGCGCGCGGCGGTGCGGTAGGAGGGCTCGCCCCAGGCTTCCGCCGCCTCGGTCAGCGCCCAGGCGACCAGGATGTCGCCGTCGGTGGCGTTGTTCATGTCGGCCACCGCCGGGCGGTGGTCGGGCGCCCAGCGCCACGCCAGCAACTCGTCGGAGCGCACCATCAGGTTGGCGCGGGTCCAGCCCCAGATCCGCTCGAAGGCGGGCCGGTCGCCGGCCGCGACCGCGATCAGCATGCCGTAGCCCTGGCCCTCGCTGTGGCTGATCATGCCGTTGGCGGTGTCGACGATCCGGCCCTGCTCGGTGACGAAGCGCGCGCGGTAGGCGCGCCACGCCGCCTCGTCGCCGAGCGTGTTGGCGAGCGCCGGGCCGGTGTCGCTCCGCGCCGGCGTCTCGGCGCGCGGCGGGCTCGGCAGGGCGGTCGCGGGCGGCACCGTGGTGGCCTCCGTCGGCGGGGACGTTTGCTGCTGGGAAGGCGGCGGGGCGGTCGAGGGCGATGCCGGCGGCGGGGCCGGCTGGGCCGCGGCGGGGCCGGCCGCGGCGAGGGTGACCGCCGAGGCGAGCGCCCATCCGGCGAGGCGCGGGGCGGGACGGCACGGCGCGCGGGGGGGCCGCATCAGGAATTCCTCCGGCCGAGCTGGCGCACGAGGCCCGTGGTGGCGAGGCCGAGGCACAGGGCCATGAACAGGGTCATGCCGACATAGTAGCTCGGATTGAGGGAGAGCCACGCCGCCGAGACCAGGCGGAAATTGGCGAGCGACCAGGCGCGGGTCTCGATCAGCGCGACGCGATCCGGCTGGACCGTGGTGAGGGTGCCGTCCGAGGCGTCGAGGAAGGCGGCGCGCCCGACGAGGCGGGTCCAGACCACCGGATCGACGAGGCAGGACACCGACGCCTTGAGCATCGACGGGTTCGGGGCGGTGACGAGCACGGTGGTCTCGCTGAGCCGGGTTCCGTCGCTCCCCTCGGCGATGATCAGCGAGGCGCGGGGATTGACCGGCACGTCCCCCGCCTTCGGCGCCTCGATCAGGCCGGTCACGTCGCTGCGCAGCCGCAGCGCCCAGTTCGCGAACCGGGACCAGCCCTCCCGCAGCACCGAGGGGACGAAGGCCGCCCCCGACAGGGCCTGGTCCCAGCGGGCCACGAGTTCCTCGTCGGTCTCCGGGCCCGCCGGGCGCGGTGCGCCGCGCGGCGCGGGGGTCGGCGCGGCGGCCGGGATCGCAGGGGCGGCGGCAGAAGGTGCGGCAGGCGGCGCGGCCGCGACGCTGACCGGCACCGCGGCGGGCGGCAGGGCGCAGCGCATCGGCAGGTTGCGGCGCAGCCGGTCGAGGGTCAGCACGCCCTCGGGGCCGAACTGGCCCGGCGTGGCCACCGTCTCGGCCCGCCCCTGCCAGACCCGGCGGATCTCGTCGGGATCGAGGCCCACGGTCTGGATCGTCACCGGGTTGAGGGCACGGGCAGGGGCGACCACGAGGTTGGCGCCGCCCTCGGTGCCGCCCGCATCGGGCACGAGTTCGAAGTCGATGACGCGCTTGGCCGCGATCGCGAGGCGGGCGGCGAGGGTCGCGGCGGCATCCGCCGTCTCGCGGTCCGCGACCGGCAGCACGAGGCGCGGGCGGGTCCCCGGCGCGGTGAACGGCACGGCCCCCGCCTTGACCGCCGCGAGGTCGGGGCTGCGCACGGCGCGCGCCAGGGCGGGGATCTCGAGGCGGGTGCGGTCGAGGAAGAGGAAGCGCGGCTGCCGCGCCGTCGGCGAGAGGGTGTCGCAGACCTTGTCGGAGGCGTTGGGGAGCTGCGCGCTGATCTCAACGCTGTTCAGGCCCGGCCGCCACAGGCTCAGGGGCAGCGGGATGGCCTGGTCGTCGAACACCTCGCCCCGGGCATAGGGCAGCGGCACGCTCGCGGCGTTGCGGCCGTTGATGTCGACGACGATCTGGGCGCTCGAATCGAGGCCCGCGGCGTAGCCGCCGGCGAGGTGCAGCATCACCTTGCCGTAGTCGGCGGGGACGAAGTCGGCGGGAAAGCGCAGCTCGATCCGGGTGCGCAGCAGGCGCCCGTTGAACTCGCGGCTGGTGACGCCGAGGCGCTCCAGGTCGAGCTGCTCGCCGCCCTGCACCTCGTAGCCCCGGATCAGGGGCGCGAGCGCCGCGCCGGGTCCGCTGCCGCCGGGATCCCCCGCCGCGGCGAGCTGGGTCACGGCCGCCCGCACGTCGTCGGGGCCGGGCCCGGTCACGACGAGCGTCGGCGCGCGGTTGCCCCGCGGCGGCAGCAGGGCGAGCCGCGGACCGGTGATCGGCCCGAGATCCTCGACGCCGTCCGTGCCGCGGATCTCGGCGGCGGTCCCCACGAGGAGGTTGACGCCGTTGCGGCCGGCGAGCGGCGGCCCGAAGCTCACCGCGGGCCGGGCGAGCCGGCTCACGACGGCGAGCGCCTGCACGGCGCCGATCATCCGCTCCAGGCGCGGCAGGGTGGGCTTCTCGTTGAGCAGCACGCCCAAGGGGAGGGCGCCGCTCTCGTCGGGCTCCAGGGCGGCGAGCGATTTCAGGTCGAGGTCGGCGGCCGGCGCGACCACCAGCCCGGAGCGGGAGGGGTCGATCTGGGTCCACAGCTCGTAGGTCGCCTCGATCGCGCAATCGACCCGGTGGCGCTGGCTCGCCGTCAGCGTGACGGCGTTGTAGCCGGCCTTGAGGACGCCGTCGGGGATCGCGAATTCCACGACCTTGACGGCGCCGGGCGCCTGGATCCGGGTCCAGCCGACCTTGGTGCCGTTGACGAGCCCGCTGAGCTCGGAGAATTCCGGCGCCACCGAGATCGCGGAGAGGTAGGAGACGCGCAGCCGCGCCGGACCCCGTGCCTGCCCCTCGGTGAGGTAGACCGGGTATTGCAGCACGTCCTCCTCGCCCGAGAGGCGGAAGCCGCGGGTGCCCGCGGGCAGGCGGCGGGCCGGGGCGATGGTCGCCTGGACCACGGAGCGGGGCTGCACCGTCGGCGC
Organism: Methylorubrum podarium; assembly: GCF_022179745.1. Lineage (GTDB taxonomy): Bacteria > Pseudomonadota > Alphaproteobacteria > Rhizobiales > Beijerinckiaceae > Methylobacterium > Methylobacterium podarium. Next base: position 4,167 of record NZ_BPRD01000087.1, on the reverse strand, counting down.
CTGACCCGCGGACGGGGCGGGGGGCTGTGCGGCGGGTTGCGCGGGGGGCTGTCCGGGAGCCTGGGCCGGCGCCTGCCCGGGCGCCGGGCTCTGCCGGCGCAGGGCGTCCCCGGTCGGCGGCACCGTCAGGCGCTCGGCCGGCCCGCTCCCGAGGAAGCTCTGCGCCCCGGCCGGCGGCCCGCCCGCGACCGCGCCGACCAAGACACCGACGACCATGCCGGCGAGCGCGAGGGCCGTCGCGCGGACGGCCTTGCGCCCGGCGCCGGCTTGGGGGGGAGGGCGCGCTGCCATCGCGCTCACGCCGTGCCCGCGCCGCGGCCGGCCCGCCCGGCGAGGGCGCGCTCGTTCTCGTAGTCGAGCATCATCCGCACCCAGTCGTTCGAAGCGCGAGCGGGCGCTTGCGCGGCCTCGGCGGCCACCTGCACCTCGGCCGGCGCGGGCTCGCCCGGTGCCGTCGGGGCGGCTTGCGGGGCGGCTTGCGACAGGACCACCGGCGCCGCGGCGGGCAGCAGCGGCTCGGGCAGGTTCGCCCCGGTCGGCGCCTGTTCCGGCGCGTCGTAGATCGGCGAGGTCCCGTCGAGCACGGGGGCCGCGGCCGGGCGCGCGTCGGCGGTGAGCGCGTAGCGCGCGGCGCGCACCGGCTCGGAGAGGCCCCACCAGATGAATTGCAGCGTGCCGGTGAGGATGTCCTTGTGGCGCCGACGGCGCATCTGGAAGCGGCGCATCGCCTCCGCGTCGCCGTACATCAGGCCGGCCAGGGCCACGTAGTCCTGCGGGCGCAGGCGGCCGAAGCTCAGGCGGGCGAAGGCCTCGTCCTTGGCACGCTCGATCCCCTCCAGGGTGACCGGCAGGGCGCCGGCCGGGCGCGCACCCGCCACCGGCACGACGGTGAGCGCGCCGGTCAGCGCGCGGTGTCCGGCCCCCGCCGGCAGCAGGGCGGCGGGCAGGCGCACGGTGCAGGCCTCCGCCGAGACGCGCTCGATCGCGACGTCGATCGCCCGGCCCCCCAGCGTGATCTGGCCGCGCCGGTCGATGGCGAGGGAGGGCGTGCGCTCCAGCTGGCGGCGCTCGGCGCAGACCCCGAGCGCCGCGCCCGCAGTCAGCAGGTTGAAGAAGTTCCACAGGCCGACCACCAGCATCAGGTTGGTCACGCCCGGCTCGAACAGGTAGCGCCACGTCGCCACCGCGCAGCCCGCCGCGAGCAGCAAGTAGACGGCGAAGAAGGGAAGCGAGGCCGACGAGAGATGGTTGTGGTCGAGGCTGACGCCCTTGTCGGTGACGTTGAAGGTGGGCTTGCGCGGCGACCAGATCACCGAGACGATCGCCTTCGACAGGTAGAGCCCCTGGACGTACTCGTAGAGCTCCGAGACGAAGGGCCAGCGGAACTTGCCGTAGACATAGTTCTGCATCATCAGGTTGATGACGATGTAGGTCGCCGTGTAGGCGATCGACTCATCGACGCTGGCCACAAAAATCTTCAGGTCGAAGAAGATGTGCAGCAGCGGCGCGAACATGAAGATCAGCCGCGGCACCGGGAAGAACCAGAACGTCATGCTGGAGAGGTAGGCGATCTTCTGGATCGGCTTGAGCCCCCGCTGCAGCGCGGGGTTCTTCAGGAGCAGGATCTGGAACATGCCCTGGCACCAGCGCGAGCGCTGGCCGATGAAGGCCGTGAGCGTCTCGGGTTGGAGGCCGGCGATCAGGGGCTTGTCGACGTAGGCGCTGGTCCAGCCGCGGGAATGCAGCTCGAACGCCGTCTCGCAATCCTCGGTGATGGTGATGCCCGAGAACCCGCCGGCCTCGTCGAGGGCGGTGCGGCGCAGCAGGGCGGCGGAGCCGCAGAAGAACGAGCCGTTCCACTTGTCGAGCCCGCGCTGGGTCACCGCGTAGAACATCTCGTTCTCCGACGGCATCCGCTCGAAGGTCTTCAGGTTGCGCTCGATCGGATCGGGATTGAGGAAGGCGTGCGGGGTCTGGACGAGGAAGAGCTTCGGGTCCTGCGCGAAGTAGCCGACGGTCTCGCTCAGGAAGGAGCGGAACGGGACGTGGTCGGCATCGAGCACGACGACGATCTCGCCGGTGGCGAAGGCGAGCCCGTTGTTGAGGTTGCCCGCCTTGGCGTGCTCGTTGCGGGCGCGGGTGAGGTAGCGGCAGCCGAGCTGCTCGGCGAGGGCGGTCAGGTCGCGCCGCCGCTCGCGCGCGGCCCGCGCCTTCTCGGGGTTCGGGTCGGCGCATTTCTGGTCCGACCCGCCGTCGTCGAGGAGCCAGACGGTGAGCTTGTCGGGCGGGTAGTTGATCTGGCGCGCGGCGGCCAGCGTCATCGCCAGGATGGCGGCGTCCTCGTTGTAGCTCGGCACGAAGACGTCGACGGTGGGCAGGTCGGCCGCGCGCGCCGCCGGGGGCGGCGGCCGCCTGAGCGGGTCGGCGTTGATGATCAGGCTGACGAACAGAATGAAGACGCAGTACAATTCGCCCAGCAGCAGCAGCAGGCCGAAGCCGAAGCTAACCGGATCGCCCGGCGAGGGCAGCGTGTCGGTGACCCGCCACAGGATGTAGCGGAGCACCACGAGGCTCCCGAGCGCCAGGAAGACGAAGCGGGTGCGCGGCCCGTCGAGGAACAGCCACAGCACGATCATTGCCGCCATGGCGGCCAGGCTCATGGCGAGCTGGTTCTGTGTCCCGACGGGCTGGCTCAGCAGGATGAGGCCGGCAACCGTCGTTCCCATCCACGCCAGCCACCGCAGCGCACGTATCACACTCGCCACCCCTGCGTTGTGGACGGGTCCACCATGGAAATGCGACGATTTCCGGATGCGTTCACGAGTCGGCCGCCCCACTCTGCGAATAGGGTTGATTTTGCGCTCGAGGGCGTCGCGTCATCCGTAGAAAAATATGCCGGCGGGCGAAAGGACCTTTGCGCCTGCAAATTGCAATACGGAGGAATGTCTTCCTGATACGGAGATCAAGCCTCGCCGGGACCGGCAGTACTTCGCGCTGAGACCGCGGAGCAAGGCGGCGGATTGTCCGGAGCCGTTCGAAGCCTGATCCGGCTCTCAGAAATTCGCCCGCGCCTCGATGCTCGAATAATAGCCCGTGCCCTGCACGCGGTCCCGCACGTAGCCGACCGCGAGCGACATCTGGACGGGGCCGAAGCTCAGGCCCGACAGGTGGGCGCCGACGCGGTACTGGCGGAAGAAGTCGTCGCCGAGGAACAGGGCCTCCGGGCCGATATAGACGCCGTCGGCGACCATGTAGCCGACGCGGAAACGGGAATAGTAGGCGTTGAACTTGGTCGAGTAGGAGCCGTAGGCTGAGACCATCGTCCGGTCGGTCGGCGTCGCGTAGAAGTTTCCGGCGACCTTCAGGCCGACGCCGGTGCCGACGACCGGGTTACCGGGGTCGGGGATCGAGAGCTGGTTGCTGCGGACGTTGAAGCCGACATAGCCGGCGAGCGCCGCGTCTCGCCAGATCCACTCGTAGCCGGCGAGCAGCGAGCCCTCCTGCTGATAGCCGGTGACCCGCGCGCCGACGGCCTGCCCCGGATAGGCGTAGGTGCCGGCGACGCCCTCGACGCGCACGCGGGCGCCGCTCACCGTCGGCGGGCTGCCGAGCGCCGTCGTGACGGTGACGGAGCCGAAGGCCGAGGAGTTGGAGGTGATGCTGGTCGAACCGTCGACGGCCACCGCCCAGCTGTCGTCCACCGCCTGGGCCTGCGGGCCGGTGTACCAGTCGACGCTCGCCGCCGCGGGCGCCGGGGCGGGCAGGTCGGCGGCACGGGCCGGGGCGGCGAACACGGCCGCGAGGCCGCAGGCGAGAACACAGATGATCCCGGGAGTCCGTTGATGGTTGCGAGAAACCACAGCCATTCGATCCTCGGATACGCACACGCTACGCACCGATTTATCGGGGTCCAGGGTTAACAGGAGCCTCCCGAAAACGGAAAAAGCCTAGTTCATCTCGGCTGACATCTTGTCATGCGGCCTTCGCTCGCGATGACGGAGCGGGCAAGACCCGGCGCGATCGACCGGAAAACCGCAACCGGCGTTCACGATGCCGCCCGGTCTCAGGCCGCCCGGACCTGCGGGGCCGCCGCGCTCAGCACTGCCGCGAGGTCGTCGGGCCGGAACGGCTTGTCGAGCTGCAGGAATTGCCGCGCCGCCGCCGGCA
>NZ_BPRD01000086.1 GCF_022179745.1 Methylorubrum podarium | reverse complement strand
ACGGCGAGCCGGTCGATCCGCAGCGCTTCCTGCGCGGGCTGCTGCGGCGGCTGCCGCTGATCGGCACCCTGGTCGGGCTGGGGCTGGGCGTCTGGCTCGTCGCCACCAACGACCTCGGGGCGATCGGCGCGGCCTTCGGGCGGATCGGTCCGGCGGGCCTCGCGGCCATCGTCGGGGTGCGGGCCGTCATCGTGCTGCTGTGCGGCCTCGCCTGGGCGCGCGTGCTGGCCGGCATTCCGCCTTCCGGCCGTCCCCGAACGGGGCCGGAGGTTCCGGCCGGGCGTCCCGTCGAGCGTTCCGTCGAGACCGGCGCCTTCGTGATCCTGCGCTTCGTGCGGGAGGGCGTGAACGTGCTCCTGCCCGTCGCCTCGGTGGGCGGCGAGGTGGTGGGCGGGCGCCTGCTGACCTTCTGGGGCGTCGCGGGCAGCCTCGCGGCGGCCTCGATCCTGGCCGACATGCTGATCCAGGTCGCGACGCAGGTGGCCTTCACCGGGCTCGGCGCCGCCCTGCTCTGGCGGCTGCCGGGGGAGGCCGCCGCCGCGCTCGCGTGGTGGACGACGCAGGCCGCCGTGGTCGCGGTGGCGGCGGTGGCCGCCTTCTTCGCCCTGCAGACCTTGGGCGCGGCGCGGGGCCTGGAGCGGCGGCTTGCCGGCCTCGGACGCCGCTTCCTGCGCTCGGCGGCCCCGGACGGCGCGGGTCCGGAGGCGGGCACGGCGAGCATCCTCTCGGTGCAGGAGGCCCTCGACGCGGTCTGGGCGCGGGGCCGGCGCGGGCGCATCGCCCAGTCGGTCGCCCTGCACGCCGTGGCCTGGGGCCTCGGCGCGGTCGAGATCTGGATCGTGCTCGCCTGCATCGGCGTCGAGGTGAGCCTGACCGAGGTTTTCGTGCTCGAATCGCTGTCCCAGGCGATCAAGTCGGCGGCCTTCGCCGTGCCGAGCGGGCTCGGCGTGCAGGAGGGCGGCTTCGTCGTGGTGGGCGCCCTGTTCGGTCTCGACGCCGGCACCGCCATCGCCCTGTCGCTCGCCAAGCGCGTCCCCGACGTGGCGCTGGGCCTGCCCTCGCTGATCGTCTGGCAGATCCTGGAAGCCAAGCGAGCCCAGGTGCTGGCACCGCCGGGGTGATGGGTTTCGAAAGGGCAAGCCCTTGTCATAGGGTCCAGGGCAGAGCCCTGGAAGGGCGGCTCAGCCCACGCCGGACACGAGCCATCCCCGCATCGCCTCGAAGGTCGCGATCCCGGCGGCGAAGGCCGCGGCGGCCTCCGCCTCCGGCAGCCCGTCCAGCCGTTCGCGAAAGCCGCGCCAGAGCGGCCCGGTGTCCCGGCCGCGGCCGGCATAATAGGCCAGCGGGACGTCCTCCCCGTGCAGGCGGGCGACGTGGCGGCCGATCACGGCCCCGCCGAGCGTCGAGCCCTCCAGCACGTAGAGCGCGCCGAGCGCCGCCCCCGGCCCGTCGAGCCGGGGCAAGGCGGGAGCGGGCAGGGGATCGGGCGCCGCCCCGTCGAGGGCGCGCAGGTCCGCGTCGAGGGCCGGGAGCCGTCGGCGGGGATCGAAGAAGGCGGAATCCGCGAGGGCATCGCCGATCGCCGGCTCGTAGGCGGCGTGGAAGCCGCGGAGCCTTTCCAGCAGCGCCCGGTAGCCGGGAAGCGTCGCCACGCGCGCCTCCCAGTCGAGGTCGCGCTCCAGCGCCTCGTGCGCCGCTCGCGTGGCCTCCCGCAAGCGGGCGTGCAGGCTGTCGCTCAAGGAGGGCTCGGGCGTGGCAAGGTTCAGGCGTGAACCGTGAAGCAGGCGCCGTCGGCATTCTCGACGTCGAGGCGGGCGCCGATCTGGTCGAGCATGGCGCGGATCAGCTTCATGCCGAGCCCGGTGCCGCGCGCCTTGGCGCTCTCCCAGCCCGGCGGCATGCCCTCGCCGTCGTCGCAGATCCTGAGGCGCACGGCCCCCTCCCCGCCCGCGACGGAGACGCTGATCCGCGCGCCCTTGTCGGGCCGGCCGGCATATTTGAACGCGTTGGTGACGAGTTCGGTGGTGATCAGCGAGAGCGCCACCGCGTGCCGGTAGGGCACCATCAGGCCGGGCTCCGCGGTCAGCTCGACGCTGTGCTCGTCGCCGGCCATGCCGGCGAGATCGCTGCACAGGGCCTGGATGGTCTGGCCGAGATCGACCTGCTCCATGCTCTCGCCCTGATAGAGGCTGTCGTGCACCCGCGCGACGCTCATCACCCGGGCCGAGGTCTCGGAGAAGGCCTGGCGCGCCTCCGGGTCGGCGATCTGGCGGCGCTGCATGTGCAGGAAGGCCGTCACGATCTGCAGCGAGTTCTTCACCCGGTGGTCGATCTCGCGGGTGAGCAGATCCTTCTGCTCCAGCAGGCGCTCCTTGTCGGCGAGCAGCCCGGTCAGCTCGTCGATCTTGCGGCGCTGGCGCAGCACCACGCCGTCCACGGCGTCGGCGAGCTGGGCGGCGAGCGCGACCTTCCACGTCGCCCAGGGGGCGGAATGGCCGCGCCGCTCCTCGATCCAGCGCTCGAACGAGCGCCGCGGCAGCACCGCCACCGGGCCGCTGCCGGGCAGGACGGGCTTGCGCGGGTCGCCGCCCCAGGTGACGGTGCTCGGCACCTCCGGCTTGACCCAGAACAGGAGATGCTGGCGCGAGGTGCCGACGAAGGCCGCGAGCAGGCCGCTGGCGATCTCGGTGTAGGCCGCGGCCGGGGCGTGCTGCAGCACCAGCGTGTCGGTGACGAAGGTGGTCTCGCCGGGGGGCAGGCTGTGCCGCAGCCAGTCGGCGAGCGCCCGCACCGCCGCCTCGTCCGGCGTCGTGCCGACGAGGCAGACGGCCTCGTCCGAGACGATGCCCGCGCCCGTCGCGCCGAACAGGTCGAGCAGGGTCGGGTTGCCCTGGGTCAGCGAGCCGACGAAGTCGTCGGAGCGGGTGAGGCCGCGGACCAGCCGGCCCTGCACGTCGAGATGGCGCTGCCGCTCGCTCCACAGCGCCTTGCCCTCGATCTCCTGCACCCGCATGGCGAAGGCGTCGGTGAGCACGGTGGCCGCGGCGCGGGTCTCCGGCGCGACGTAGTGCGGCCGGCGGTGATGGCCGATCATCAGGCCCCAGAGCCGGTTCTCGACCATGATCGAGATCGACATCGAGCCGTCGACGCCGAGGTTGCGCTGGTATTCGAGGTGGATCGGCGAGAGGGTGCGGTTCTGCGCGAAGGTGAGGTCGATCGGCGCGTTGCCGGCGGAGCGGCCGGCGACCAGCGGCACCGGCACGCAGTCGCGGTCGATCACGAAGCGGCTCTTGGCCTTGGTGTAGAGGGCGCGGGCCTGGGCCGGGATGTCGGAGGCGGGAAAGCGCAGGCCGATCAGCGGACGCTGCCAGTCCGGCACCATGTCCTCGGCGATGGCCTCGCCGTTCCACTCGGCGTCGAAGCGGTAGACGAGGACCGATTCGAATCCGGTCATGGCGCGGATCTCGAGGGCGGCGATCTGCGCCGCCTCGGTCAGGGTCTCGGCGGCGCGCAGCCGCACCATGGCGAGTTCGGCGTCGAGCGGGCTCGCGGCGAGGAAGTCCTCGGGCCGCTCCGGCGCCAGTTCCAGCTCGACGATGACCCGGCCGAGATGGGCGTGCGCCACGAGGTGGAAGCGCTCCTCCCGCGACGGAAGGGTGAGCGTGCGGCGCAGGAGCCGCCCGTCGGTGAGGGTGTGGGCGGACAGCCCGTCGCGGATCGCGGAGACGATTCCCCCCGGCAGCACCGCCTCCAGGGCGAGGCCGTTGGGCGGGAACTGCTCGGGTGCCAGCACGTCGACGGCGTTGGCGCTGAAGGCCAGGATCTCGAGGGTCGCGGCGTCGGCGGCGAGCATCACCGCGTTCGGCTGGATCGAGCCGGGGACGTGGATCGGCTCGCGCTCGCACAGGCTCGGATCGACCGGCTCGGCCCGGCTGCGCTGGGAGATCGCGGCCAGCACGGCCTCGCGCGAGGGGCCGGCGGCGATCTGCTCCAGCGGGCTGATCGTCAGCCAGGTGCGCCCGTTCGCGCCGGACCGGAGGCCGATGCGCGCCCGCAGAGGGGCCGGGATGCGCCCGAACACGAACTCGAAGGCCTGGGCCGCCACTTGGCCCGCCGCTTGGCCCGCTACGCCCCGGCGCTGGGCGGCGAGGAAGCGGCCGAAGAAGCCGGGGACGTGGGCGCTCGGCACGAGATCGCGGAAGAAGTTGCGCCCGATCATCGCGTCGGGCGGCAGGCCGCACAGCGTTCCCGCCGCGCGATTGCAGGCGAGCACCGCGCCGGCGGAATCGAGCGCGAGAATCCCCGCGCCGAATTGATCCCGCTGCTCCGGGGTCAACGCGTCGAGATCGACCGGAAGGTCGATCGGACCACCGTGCGGTCCCGCGGTGTGCATCTGCGACGGATCGACCATTACGGCAGTCGGTATGCCTGCCGCGCTGCGGTTACGCAATGCCGAGGCGCCCTCCGCCGCATCTTTGGGCTCGCCGAAAAGTCGCACCAAGTGCCTGATAAGCCCGAGCTTTGTCTGAAACCATACACTCGTCCGCGACACTCCGCGACACGGGGCGTGGGCCGATCGGCACCGCCGCGCTGCCGCGACCGGGAGCCCGCCGCGGCGGCGAGTCGAGCGGCCCGCCTCACCCGCCCGCGAGGTCGGAGAGGGCCGTGTCGAGACCCTCCTCCAGGGTCGGGTGGTAGAAGGGGCGGTCGCGCAGGCGCCGCACGTCGAGCCCGTCCTGCACCGCGTGGGCGAGGAGGTGGCCGAGATGCTCCGCCTCCGGGCCGACGAGTTC
>NZ_BPRD01000085.1 GCF_022179745.1 Methylorubrum podarium | reverse complement strand
CCGGTGGCGAGGTTGACGGCGACGTCGGACGCACCGGGCAGGGCGGCGAGCGCCCGCTCGACCCGGCCGACGCACGAGGCGCAACTCATGCCCTCGACGGGCAAGGTCAGGCGGGAGACCGCCTTCGACGCGGCGGGCTCGGACGGCATGGCGTGGGTTTTGAGAAGCGTTTCCATGCCGCCTCAGATGGGCCTTCCCATCATGGGAAGGTCAAGGGGTCGTCCACGTCACCACGCCATCTGGCGGCAGGATTCCTCGCAGGCGCGGCAGGCGGCGACGCAGGCCTCCATGTCGCCGACGTCCTCGCAGGAGCGTGCGCAGGCCGCGCAGATCTCGGCGCAGGCGCCGCATTGGTGGCGATGGACGGCGCTGCCGATCAGCATCAGCTGGGCGGAGGCCCGGCACGCCTCGGCGCAGGAGAGCATGAGCCGGAAATGTTCCGGCTCGACATGCCGACCGCCGACTTCCAGGCAGTGCTGGGACGCCATGCCGAGGCAGGTCTGGTAGCAGGTAAGACAGGTCTCGATGCAGCGCTGCATCTCGGATGATAATCCGTTCATGGGCGGTGCTCTTCGTTGTCAGTCCAGAGCCGTCATACGGCTCTTTCTGCAACCGAGCCGGGAGAAGGCCGTTCCCACACGGACCTGAGACCGGGAGCGCTATTCCCGGACCGCGGGCTCCGACGGCACCGTCTCTCCCGTCTCCGGCCGATGCTCCGGCAGGCTCACCCGCACGGTCGTGCCCTGGCCCGGCTCGCTCTCGATGACGAGCTTGCCCCGGTGGCGGTTGAGCGTGTGCTTCACGATGGCGAGACCGAGCCCCGTCCCGCCCTGCTGGCGGCTCGACGCCGTATCGACCCGGTAGAAGCGCTCGGTCAGGCGTGGGATGTGCTCGGCGGCGATGCCCGGCCCCTCGTCGCGCACCCGCAGCTCGATCCGCGTCCCGCGCCCGCCGGGCTCCTCGACGCGGTGGAGCGAGACGGCGACCACCCCGCCGCTGCCGCCATACTTCACGGCGTTCTCGACGAGGTTCTCGACGACGCGCAGCAGCTCGTCCCGGTCGCCGAGCACGGGAAGCGGCCCGTCCGGCCGCTCGACGCTCAGTGCGACGCCGCGCTCCTGGGCCAGCGGCGCCTGCATGTCGACCATCTGCCGGGCGATGCGGCCGAGATCGACGATGCGGGTCGGCACGACGTGCTCGTGCAGCTCGATCCGCGAGAGCGAGAGCAGGTCGTCGATCAGTCCCGTCATGCGCTGCGCCTGGGTGCGCATGATGCCGAGGAACTGCTCGCGCGCCCGGGGATCGTCCCTCGCCGGGCCCTGAAGGGTTTCGATGAAGCCGAGCAGGGCCGAGAGCGGCGTGCGCAGCTCGTGGCTCGCGTTGGCGACGAAATCGACCCGCATCGCCTCGAGGCGACGCGCCTCGGTGAGGTCGCGCAGGAACAGCACGATGTTCGCCTCGCCGCCGCCGGAACTGTCGGAGAGCGGAAGGGCGCCGATCTGCACCTCGAAGGCGCGCTCGGTCGGGACGCGGGTGGCGTATTCGGTCCTCACCGGCGCCCCCGTGCGCAGAACCTCCTCGATGCCGTCGAGGACATCCGGCGAGCGCAGGGAGAACGACAGCGGATGGCGCAGCTTCAGCCCAGGCAGGAGGCGCCGGGCGGCCGGGTTGGCCTCGATCACCACCACCCGGCGATCGACCAGGATGACGGGGTCCGGGATGTTGGCGAGCAGCGCCTCGGCGATGGCGTGGCGCCGCGGGCTGCCGGTCTCGGAGGGGGGCAGGATCGCCGCCTGCCCGCCGCGCCCGAGCAGGCCGCCGATCAGGAGGGCGAGGCTGGCGGAGATCATCAGGGCGGTATCGACCGTCCCGCCGAGCGCCTCCGCGGAGACGATCACGGCCACGGCGACGGTCGCGCCGAGCCACATCGGACGGGCCTGGTTCGCGGGCATGGCGCGTCAGGAGACCGGGCAGGTCACGGGTCGTTTGCCGCCCGGCGCCGCCGCAGCCGCTGCAACGCCTCGTAGAGCCCGAGCATTAACAGGGCGAGGACGAAGGGAACGACGTAGTAGCAGACCCGGAACAGCAGCAGTGAACCCAGCACCGCCTCGCGGGGCAGGTAGGAGAGCGCGAGCAGGATGGTGGCCTCGAACACGCCGATGCCGCCCGGCGCGTTGGAGGCGATGCCGAGCATGGCGGCGAGGACGTAGATCGCCAGGAAGGTCGTGAAGGCGAGGTTCATGCCCTCGGGCATCAGCATGTAGAGCACGGCCGCCGCCGCGCAGACGTCGCCGATGCCGACGATCATCTGGCTGAACGAGACCGTGGCGCCCGGCAGTTCGAGCTGCCAGTGGCGGACCTTGATGTAGCGCCGCTTCACCGAGACCCAGGCGAGGTAGCCGAGCACGAGGCCGAGCGTGCCGAAGCCGAGGATCTGGTTGAGGCGCGCGGTCGTGTTGACGCCGATGCTCTGGAAGGTGAGGCTCGCGAGCTGCCCCGCCTCGATGATGAGGCTGAAGCCCAGCACCACCCCCATCCCGAGCCAGAAGGTGAAGCCGGCGATCACCGTCAGCGCGGCGATCTTGGCCGCGGAGAGGCCGCGCTTCGAGTAGATCCAGTAGCGGATCGTGGCCGCTGTGATCAGCGGAAAGCCGAGGGTGAAGCTCACGGCGTAGCTCGTGAACGAGGCCAGCGCCGTGATGCGGTAGGGCATCTTGAGCCGGAGCTGACGCAGGGCGAGCGCGTCGTAGCAGGTCAGGAACAGGTAGCTGACGGCGACGAACAGGAAGGCCTCGCCGAGCCGGCCCGCGGCGACGGCGGTGAAGGCCGTCCGCAGCTCGGCCCAACTGATCTCTCCCGAGAGCTTCCACAGGACGCCGAGCGAGGCGAGGATGAGGACGAGGCTCGCGGCGGTGCCGATCCAGGCATAGCGCCCGCGCTTCGATGCCGGCTGCGATCCGGCGTCAGCCTCGCGGCCCGCATCGGCCGGCTCGGCCTCCGCGACCGTCCTGTGCTTCCCGGCAGGTTTCATGTGAGAACGGCGTCCGCCTCCGCTGGTCGACCGCAGGATGCATTCGGCACGGGTCGTCCCGGGCGGTGTCGGTCCCGAACCGCCCCCGCGCATTTAGGAGCTTCGATCGCCAAAGGCCAGGGAAGGGCGACGAACACGGGACTGCCCTGCACGGGGAATGCGGCCGAAATCACGCGATCTTGGCCTTTACGGCGCCTCGGCGAGATGCGTGGCCGCCTGTCTCAGCCCCGCCAGGATGCGCTCGCGCACGCTGGGCGCGGTGCAGACATAGGTCGGGCTCGGATGCGGGATCGGCACCACCGGCAGGTCCGGCCGCAGGGTGGCGAGCGGCGCCGAGGCCTCCCGCGCGAAGCGACCGGCCGGAACCACCACGGCGAGCCGCGGCAGCAAAGCGAGGAGCGGTGCGAGGTAGGGCGCGGCCGCCGCGGCCTCCGAGCGGCGCGGGGCGCGGTTGAGGGCGCCCGGCGCGTGGATCACCCAGGGCACCGCGTTCCAGATCAGCGTGTCCCGCCGCGCGATACCGGCCTCGTTCAGGAAGCGGAACAGGTTGGCGGCGGTGCCCGTCGCGTTGTCGCGGGAGACGAAGCCGGTGCGGCCGATGGAAGGCCCCGGCGTCTCCAGGAGCAGGAGCAGGCGCGCCTCGACGCCGCCGTCGAGGGGATCGGGGTCGGGCACCTCGGCGCCGCTTTCCGCGGCGATTCTTTGGGCGAGCGACCGCAGCGGCCGGACATGGGGCGCGTCGGCCATCGCCCGGCGCGCGTCGAGGACGGCGGGGTCGCGCAGGCTCTTCGGCGCGTCAGGCGAATCCGGCATCGCGCAGCTCGGGCGGGAGCCGGCCCTGCAGGTGGAAGCGCTCGACGCCGTCCTCCGCCGCCAGCCGATCCCGCAGCCCCTCCGGGCCGCCGAACTGGAAGCCGATCTGCGACGCGTAGGCGATGCAGGCCTCCGCCTTGCGCCGGCTGGCCTCGGCATCGAGGCGCACGATCTGCTCGGGGAGATGCGCGAAGATCGCCCGGAGCGGCTCCTTCGGCTCGGCGGTGCGGACGGTGTAGGGGAAGTCGCGCCACCACAGCACCGGCAGCGGCGGCTGCGCGCCGCGAAACGCCCGCACCACTTGCACGTGATCGACATGGCCGCCGACGGCCTGCGGCGCGAGGATCAGGTCGGGTCCGGTATCGGCCACCAGCCGCTCGAAGGCGTCGGCGAGATTGGCGCCGATCCGGTCGTCGGAGCGGAGCTCGGCGAAGAGTTCGGGCGCCGAGGCGTAGCCGCGATGCGGCGCTTCGCGGAACGGCAGGTGGACCGGCGCATCGATGCCGAGCGCCCGGGCCGCGGCGCGATCCTCGTCCCGGCGCAGGGCCATGTAATCGGCCTCCGGCGCCAGCCCCTTGTCGAGCTGGCAGGCGAGCGCGAAGCCGCGCGGATTCATCACCGAGGCGGTGAAGACCGTCGCCATGACGACCTGCCATCCTTGCGCGGCGAGCCGCGCCAGGGTGCCGCCGGCCGAGAAGACCGCGTCGTCGAGATGCGGCGAGATGGCGAGTGCGGTGCGCATCACAGCAGGTGCGGCTCCTTGCGGAAGCGGCAATCCGGATCGATCGGCAGCGTCTCGGGGAAGTCGGTATGCGGCCGCTCGCGGGCGACCCGCGCATAGACCTCCATGATCTGCCGGCCGACGGCCGTCCAGGAATAGACCCGGCGGCACTCTTCGAGCCCGCTCTCGGCGAGGCGTCGGTGCAGATCCTCGTCCTCGATCACCCGCCGCAGGGCCTGGGTGAGACCGCGCACGTCGCCGGGATCGACCAGCAGGCCGTTCTCGCCGTCGCGCAGGCAATCCGAGACGCCGACCGAGTGGGTCGAGACCACGGCGAGCCCGGAGGCCATCGCCTCCAGGATCGTGTTGGAGAAACCCTCCGCGTAGGTCGGCGAAACGAAGACATCCGCCTCGCGGTAGAGGTCCGGCACCGTGTCGTAATCGGCGTAGCCGGTGAAGCGGACCTGGGCCGAGGTGAAGCCGATGGCGTCGGCCTTCTCGCGGGCGGCCTCGACATCGGGGCCGATGCCGGAGATCGCCGCATCGAACGGCACGCCGGCCTCCCACAGCCGCTCCAGGGCATCGAGGAAGTCGAGCACGCCTTTCCGGCGATCGACCCGGCCGTGATAGAGCAGCCGCACCGGCTCCTCGTCCTCGCGCTCGGCCCGGAAGCGCTCGCCGGGGGTGAAGCGGGCGGTATCGACGGCACCGGGGACGATGGTGAAGCGGGACGGATCGGAGCCGAGCCGGTCGCAGACCTCTCGCACGAAGGACTGGCCGCCGATCAGCAGGGCGTTGGCATGGGCCAGCACTTCGACCATCGCACGGCGGTGGGTCTCGCAGCAAGAGCCGACCCAGTGGCCGTCGCCGCCCTGGATCGAGACCACGGTCGACACGCCGAGGCGCTTGCCGGCCAGCAGCACTGCCCAGCCGGTGGGGTAGCCGTACTGCGCGTGCAGCACGTCGAACGGCTTCTTCGCGTGCTCGGCGCAGATGGTTTCGACGATCTCGTCGATGTCGCGCTCGAAGTTCCCGTCCGCCTGCTCGCCCTTCTGCTCCAGGCCGATGACGTGCACGCCCGGCACCGGCGGCGGCGGGCCGCCGCCATAGACTCGCGTGCCGAACTCGTCGCCGCGATATTGCGAGATCATCGTCACGTCGTGGCCGGCGCCCGCGACCTCGCGCAGGAGGTTCTGCGCGTAGACGCTCATGCCGGAGATCGCCGGGAAGTAGCGGCGGCTGACGAAGCAGATTCTCATGGATGGGGCAGTCCCGGAACGGCGGTCTCGCGCGGCGCGGCATCCGGCGCCGGCAGGTCGGGGCCGGGTCGGCGGCAGGTGCGCAGGTATTCGAGGGCTTGGCCCACCATCACGTCGGCCCGATGCGAGTCGCGCGACAGCTCCACGCAGACGAGCTTTTGGAAACCGATCGCGTCGAGGGCGTCGAGCACCGCGGGCACGTCCATGTCGCCCTCGCCGAAGGGCAGGTGGATGTGCTCGCCCCGCTTCATGTCCTCGATCGCCACCGTGCCGAGGCGCGGGGCGAATTCGTGCAGGGCCGCCGCCGGGTCGCGCTCCCCGGTGACGAGGCAGTGGCCGGTGTCGAGGGCGAGCGACAGGTCGGGCACGTCGAGGGCGGCGAAATCGTCCAGCGTCTCGATCAGCATGCCGGGCTCGGGTTCGAGCGCCGCGACGACGCCCTTCTCGGCGGCGAAGTCGGCGACCTCGCGCAGACCCTCGATCAGCCAGCCCTTCGCGTTCTCATGATCGACGCCCGGCTTCGGCACGCCGGCCCAGAACGAGACCGCCTCGGAATTCAGGATCTTCCCGATCTCGACGGCGCGCTTGAGGAAGCCGATGCGCCGGGCGCGTCCGGCAGCATCGGCGGTGACGAGGGTCGGCTCGTGCTTGGCGGTCGGGTCGAGCAGGAAGCGGGCGCCGGTCTCGATCACCGAGCCGAGTTCGAGCCGGTTGAGGATGCTGGCGATGCGGTCGGCCTCGGCCACCCAGGTCTCGGCAAAGGGGTCGAGGTGGTGGATGTCGAGGGTCAGCGCGACGCCGTCGTAGCCCGCATCCTTGATGAGGCGGATCGCGTCCTCGATGCGGTGGTTGGCGGTGCCGTTGGTGTTGTAGGCGAAACGCAGGCTCATGCCGACCTCCGCTCGGCCCGCCGCCCCTGACGCTCGTAGCGGAACGGCGCGTGGTGCGATTCGGGCTCGCGGTAGAGCGGGTAGTGCGAGCCGACGATCGTCTCCGCCAGCGCCACGTCGAAGAGCGGCTGACCGCCGAAGCGCTCGATGGCTTCCGGCGTCAGGCGCACGGGCAGGAGCGTGTCGGTCGGCGTGCCGAAGCGGATCAGCGGATGGTCGCGGTCGATCAGCTTCCGCGTGTTGCGCTCGCCGATCCGGTAGTAGCTCATGGTCTCGACTTCGAGCCCCGGCACGATCGCCTTGACCACGCCGATCCCGCCGCCGGGCGGGGAGCAATCGACGTAGAGAACGTCGAAGCCCGCCTCCTCCAGCCGCGCGCGGGCGATCGTTCCGCGGGCATGGCCGTCGGGCGCCGGTGTCGTCGGCAATTCGGAGAAGGCCTTGGTGCTGCGCTCGGAATAGACCGTGCCGCTCAGCACCTCGCGCAGCTCGGCGGCGGGCATGTCGAGCCAGGCGAGCATGGCCTGGAGCGCCCGGCTCTCCTCGAGATCGAGGCTCGGCAGCGCCTTCTGGATGAAGGCCTCGACGTAACCGGGGGGCGCCACCGTGTCGGCGAGCGCCAGCGGCCCGTGCCCGAAGGTCTTTCGCACCCGCGCGGCCTGGAATTCGAGGAGCGCCTTTCGCAGGGCCCGCTCGCGATCCGGATCGCAGGCCTCGCCGCAGGCCGAGAGCGCGACCGGACAGGGTGTGCGGGCCGGGTCCACGTCGTAGCCGACGACGTAGAGGTTGGTGAGGCCGAACTGGTCGGTGGCGAATTTCGGCAGCGCCCTGATGCCGAGGCTCTCCAGCCGGTCGAGCATGCCGCGTGTCTCGGGGCCGATCCCGTCGAGGTCGAGCATCACGCCCTGGTCGAGGGCGCGGAACAGCAGCCCGTTGCCGTCCCGCTGCAGCAGTTCGAGCAGCCCGTGGCCGAGGGCGAACGCGACGTCGGGGCCGGCGCCGAGGCCGTTGGTGATGAGGTTGGTGAAGGGCTGATAGCCCTCGCGCAGCTCGAAATAATCGGTCGCGGCGATGTCGAGCGGCATCCAGACGGATTCGCCGGTGCGCGCCCGGACCGCCTTGGTCCAGTCGAGGGGCGTGTCGCGACCGACGGGCGAGCCGGCCGGCAGACACAAGGTCAGCGGGTCGGCGACGGAGGCGGCGCCGTAGACGCGCACGAGGTCGGCGTAGGAGACGGCCGCCTGGTTGTCGCCCTTGCGCGGCAGCAGGGCGACCGAGGGCATCAGGTTCTCGGCGATCTCAGCGACCGCGCCGATCAGCGCCTCGTCGTCGGTGGCGCCGTAGCCGATGCCCGACGGCATGGCGCCGACATAGAACGGGTCATCGAGGAAGAGCGCCACGAACCAGACCGGAATCCCGGTGCGGTCGAGCCCGGCCAGGTTGAAGCCGACGATCCGGCCCTCGGGCAGCACGTCGAGATAGGCGCGCACCGCCTCAGGCAGACGCTCCGGCAGCCCCTCGATCCGGCGCGGCGCCCCGCGGCGATAAGGGCGCGGCGCGGCAAGGCTCGGGTGGTGGGCGCGGTCGTCCCGATCGAGGGCGTCGGTCGCTGTCATGTCCGTCCTATCAGCAGCGGCGGACCGGTCCGTCTCCACCCGCGCCCTCGTCCCGAGGTGCCGCGCAGCGGCCTCGAAGGATCCGCCAGATCCCGCACGATGGGCTGGAGGATCCTTCGAGGCTGCGCTTCGCTCCGCACCTCAGGATGAGGGCGCGGGTGAGATCGTCCGGTCTCCTCCCAGATATCGTCAGGCCGCGTCGCGGCCAGCGGGTGTGCCCGCCGCCGCGTAGGCGCGGGCGATCAGGCGCATGGTGTGAAGGTCGCGCTCGGCGTCCCAGGCGGCGCGGGCCTCGGGGTCGTGCAGGGCACGGCCGAAGGCGCGCACCTGTTCGAGGAAGGGCGAGGCGGTGACGTCGAAGGCGATCGGCTCGACCCGGCCGTCCTCGCCGTCGGTGAAGGTGACGCTGCCGCCCGCCGTCTGCCCCATCGTGTCGATGGCGGTGAGCAGGCCCTTGGTTCCGACCACTTCGAGCCGGCGCCGGGGCAGCGCGTCGGGGCAGTTGTAGGCGACGTTGAGCTGGGCGAGCGCGCCGGACTCCGTGCGGCCGATCAGCAGAGCCCCGTCATCGACGGCGTAGTCCTGCGCTCGGGCCTGGGTCATGGCGGCGATCTCGGCGATGGGTTCGCCGACGAGGAAATCGACGAGGTCGATGCCGTGGGGGGCGAGGTCCATCAGTGCGCCGCCGCCGGCCTGGGCCGGATCGATGCGCCAGTTGTCCTGGCCGCGGAACGAGGTCCAGGCGCGGTCGAGCCAGCAGGCGTAGACGATGCGCACCGCCGTCACCGTGCCGAGCCGGCCCGCACGGATGAGGTCGCGCATGGCGCGGTGGCCGGGATGGTGGCGCTGGTCGAAGGCAGTGCCGTAGAAGGCCCCGGATTTCCTGACCGCCGCCGCCATAGCCTCGGCATCGGCGAGAGAGGCCGCCATCGGCTTCTCGCAGAGGACCGCCTTTCCGGCGGCGCATAGGGCCTCGACGGCACCGCGATGGAGATGGTTCGGCGTCGCGACGTAGACGGCCTCGACCTCGGGCTCGGCGATGAGGCCGGCGAGGTCGGCATGGGCCCGCGCGCCCTCGTCCTCCGCCGCCGCGCGGGACGCTTCGCCCGGATCGGCCACCGCGACGAGGCGATGTCCGGCCGCGCGGATGCCCGGCGCCATGTAGTCGCGGGCGACCCAGCCGTAGCCGACGATGCCCCAGCCGACGCTCGCGTCCATCACCAGCGCTCCGGCAGATCGACATATTCGCGGCGGCGCACCCGCGCCGCCTCGGGCGCATCCGGCTTGCCGCTCCAGTCAATGGCCTCCGGGCCGTCCGAGTGGAGCGGGTAGGTCGCCTGCGGCGCGTATTCCGCCTCGTAGCGCTCCGACGGCCAGCGGATGGCGAATCCCCCGTCGTCGGGCGCGTAGAGCGGGTTGAGATGCAGGGCCGCGCCCGGCGGCGGCAGCGTGATGCCGTCGATGAGCGCGCGGGGGGCCGGACGCATGCCGGGGCCGGCCACGACGGAGAAGGCCTCGCAGGTTCGCAGGTCGCGCGGTTCGCGCGGCTGCGGCGCGCGGGCCTCGACCAGGGCGCGGGTCAGCTCGGCGTCGTCGTAGACGAGCCCGTCCGGAAACAGCTCCTCGATCTCGGCCGACGAGATCGCCTTGCCGGCGGAGAATCCGGGCCGGCCGCTGTTGTGGATGTGGCTGAGGGCGAGCCACCCCTCTTCCCCCGCCGTCTGGCGCAGGCAGGAGAGGATGCCGGGCTTGTCGTCGAGGAAGTAGAAGGCGTCGTTGCAGATCACCAGATCGACCGGCGATTCCGGGATCGGCCAGTGCGGCGCCGCGGCGTCGAAGCAGACGAACTGCGCCTTCTCGCCCACCACCCAGTGCCGGGCGACCCACAGCTTGGCGAAGACCACGTCCGCGCCCGCGACCTTCACGCCGCGGCGTTTCAGCTCGCGCAGGTAGTGGCCGATGCCGCAGGCGAGCTCGAACGCGCAGACCGGGCTGTTCCAGTGCGCCTCCAGCAGGCTCAAGCCCGCGAGGAAGGTGGGATCGCTCCACCGGTTGACGAAGTAGTCGCCGACGCGGCCCCAGCCGAGCCATTCCACGGCCTGCCGCAGGGAGGCGCTCGCGCGCTCGCGCACCAGCCGGCGCAGGGCGTCGGGGTCGGCCGGCGGGCCGGTCCACCAATCGTCCTGATCGGCGAGCAGCAGGACGAGGGCGTCCTCCGCCCGGTCGTGATCGAGATGGTCGAGGGCCGCCGCGACGAGGCTGTCGCGGCCGGTGCGGAGATAGGGAATGCCGTCGATGACGGGCCAGCGCGCCCCGGTCTCGACGTCGCGCAGGGCGTGCGCGCCGTCGGGCTTGAGCCTGTGGCCGGTCTCCGGCGAGAGGAGATCGAAGGGGATCATGATCCTGGTTGCTGCCGGACAGCGCGTGAGGTCACGGGATGCGCATATCGGTCAGAACGCGATCCTGGAAAGCCTTGCCCGGTCCGGCATGGACCAGTTCCATCTCGCCGAGCACCGTGTCCATGGTCAGCGAGGCCGCCCGCAGGTGCTGGGCGATCTGCAGGACCCGGTCGATGGAGTCGGCGGCGTGGAAGGCGCGGCCCTCCGCGGTCGCGTCGTCCGGCAGGACGAGGCGGGCGGCGCGGATCGTCTCGCGCAGCGGCGGCTCCAGTTCCTCCAGCGCCCATTCGGAACAGCGCCCGACGATCGGCCAGAGATGGTCGCCGAGCAGCATCTCGCCGGTGAAGCCCGCATCCGGCATCGCCGCGTTGTGGAAGTGGTGCGCCATCGCCGCGAGGAACACCGTGGTCGGGTCGGCCCGGTAGAACGGGCTCAGCAACACGCCGTAGACCGCCACGACGAGGCAGTGCTCGGCATGGTTTTCGGGCGGCTCCAGGAGGATGCGCGGCTTGCCGGGGCAGGTCACCCCGGCCCGCGGCTGTTGCGCCAGGGCGCCGACGAAGCCGGGGACCGGTCCTGCCGCAAGGTTGGCCGGATTCCGCAGACAATTTTCCAGCCGCTCGCGCAAACCGGCATCGAGCGGCGCGGCCACGGCCTCGAGCCCCGCGACCAGCACCGCGGCGGTCTGCGCCGCGTCGAGGCCGGCCGCCGTAAGGAAGGCCGCGTCGAGGTCGCAGAGCCGCGCCGCGGCGAGCGCCTTGGCCGTGATGTCGAGGGCGACCGTCTCGGGCGCGGCGCCGCCCGTGAGCGCTGACCATCCTTGCGCGAACAGGCGCTCGGCAATCGAGCCGGCGCGCCCCGCCGAGCGGACGCGCTTCAGGTCGCCGAGCTCGACCAGCAGCTCCCGCATTTCGACGGGGGCAGCCGGGCCGGTCTGGGAAAAACCCGTCACGGGCGCGAGCCCTTACTGCTGGACCCCGAGCCAATCGAACAGCATGCGCTGCTGCTTGCCGAAATCGTGCTCCGGCCCGTGGCCGTTCTTCACCATCGGCGCCTTGAAGAAGGTCGAGAGCTGCTCCTGCACGCCGCCGTCGCCGCGGGTCTTGGCGAGATCCAGCACGCGGGCGATCTCGATGACGAGGGGGGCTGCCAGGATCGAGTCCTTGCAGAGGAAGTTCACCTTGATCTGCATGCGCTGACCCATGAAGCCGGTGACGTCGATGTTGTCCCAGGCTTCCTTGTCGTCGCCGCGCGGGCGGTAATAGTGGATGTGGACCAAGTGGTCCTCGACCGGGTAGCCGAGGATCGAATCGAGCACCGTGCCCTTGGTGTTGAGCTTCGACTGCAGCGAGTTCGGGTCGTTGAGGGCCAGACCGTCGCGGTTGCCGAGGATGTTGGTCGAGAACCAGCCGTCGACATGGAGCTGGCGGGCCTTCAGGGCGGGGGCCAGCACCGTCTTCATCATGGTCTGGCCGGTCTTGCCGTCCTTGCCGGCCACCGGGACGTTGAGTTCGCGGGCGAGTTCCAGGAGCGCCGGCACGTCGGCGGCGACGGAGGGCGTGAAGTTCGCGTAGGGCACGCCGCTCTTGATGGCGGCGTAGGCGTAGAGCATCGCCGGCGAGATCGACTCGTCGCTCGAATCCAGCCCCTTCTCGAAGGCCTCGGCGGAATTGAGGGTCGGGTCGGCGAGGTCGGGCCAGCGCTCGGTCGAGGCGAGGTTGATCACCACGACGTCGTCGAGATTGCTCTCGCTGCGGAAGCGGTTGAGGTCGTTGGCGATGACCGAGACGGTCTCGCGGTGGTCCTTGGCGACGATGCGGTTGGCGCCGTCGATGTTCTTGCAGAACTTGGCCGAGCCGACCGCTGGCCAGGGGGTGATGCCCTTGAGGGCCTGGGCGCCGTTCTCGATGTCCTCGCGGGTCAGCACGCCGTGGCCGGTGGCGGCGGAGGCGAGGTCGTCGCCATTCAGGTCCCAGCCGCCGAAGACGAGATCCTTGTAGTCGGCCATGCCGGCGACGGGCACACCCGCGAGCGGCAGGCCATCCAGACGGTTCGAGCCCGATTTGATGGTTTCGATACCGGCGATGGCTGTCGTCGCGACCGCACCGCCCATGCCAACGAACGCCACTCCGACGCGTCGACCGGTCTGAATGCCCATGGGAACTCGATCTTTCTGCTGTGGCGACGCTGGCGCCTTAGGATGAGCCTTAACTGGCCGCCGCGCGGCCCATGACAACTGTGACCGACCTAGAGCGTTCCGGCGCCGACCCTGCCATCTTTGCCGCAGGGCACCTTTCGCCGGACCGGCACCGATTGGTTAAAATATCGTAAACACAATGGCTTAACGCTGCATTAACGGGAACACGTTTGGATCACGCGGTGGTCCCATTGTGGTCACACCCGGCGGCGAAACCTCCGCCGGTCAAAACGAAGCCCGGCACGAGAAGAACGCCGAGGCATCAACAAGGAAGACCGATGGGGGTTTACCCGGAGCCGGCGCGCTGCGCCGACGACGTGAGCCGACTCGTGCCGTGCGGGTCGAATGTCACCAACGAGGCCGCCCCGCGCCCGTCGCGCGGTCGTTCGCCGCTCGTGCGCAGCCTCGCCGCCGTGACCGCCAGCGTCACTCTGCTGATGGCCGCGCCGCAGGCCGTGTCGGCCTACGAGAACGCGAAAGTCTCCGCATCGATCCCGATGATGGTCCGCGCCGACCTCCGTCCCGCCGGAGCCGATGCGGAGTGGGGCGGCACCGCGCTGCTCGGCCAGGATGGCGGGATCAGTGCTTCGATCGAGCGCGTGCAGGCTTCGCTGAACAATCCGCGCCCCGACACCGACGACGAGATTCTGCGCTTCGGCGAGATGAGCGTGCCGCGCGCTCTCGTGGAGACGATCCTGAAGGCCTCCGAGGTCACCGGCGTCGATCCCGTCTACATGATGGCGCTCGCCGACAAGGAATCGAGCTTCGACACGAACGTGAAGTCTTCCGCGTCCTCGGCGCAGGGCCTGTTCCAGTTCGTCACCGGCACGTGGCTTGAGATGATCCGCCAGTATGGGGCGAAGCACGGCCTCGCCGCCGAGGCGGCGGCCGTGAAGGGGCAGGGCTCGGGCATCACCATCGCCGACGGGGCCGTGCGCAAGCGGGTGCTCGACCTGCGCAACGACCCCTACGTCTCCGGCCTGATGGCGGGAGAGCTGATCAAGCGCGACCGCAGCCGGATCGAGGCCCGGATCGGCCGCGAGCTGAAGACGACCGAACTCTACCTCGCGCATTTCCTCGGCACCGCGAGCGCCGGCAAGTTCCTCTCGCTCAGCGCCGAGGATCCGGACAAGGTCGCCAAGGCCGCCTTCGGCCGCGCCGCGCGCGCCAACCGCGCGATCTTCACCGCCAAGGACGGGGCCAAGCGCCGCAGCCTCACCGTGGCGGAGGTCCACGAGAAGCTGGACGGCATGATCGACCAGCGCATGAGCCAGTATCAGGCCATCGCCGACCTCGCCCAGCAGCAGGCCGACGAGCCGGCGACGCCGATCCTCGACGCCCGCCTGCGGCTCAACGAATCCGTGGCACCGTCGCTCGCGCTGCACACGGTGCAGTAGAGGCGATCGGACTCACCCCCACAACTCGGGCAGCGGCGGATGGACCGTGCTGCCGTCGTAGCGCAGGGCCGGCTCCCGGTCCTGGGCGAGCAGCAGCGGCCCGTCGAGATCGACGTAGGCCGCGTGATGCGCGATCAGCATCGCCGGGGCCATGGCGAGCGACGAGCCGACCATGCAGCCGACCATGATCTCGAAGCCGCGCGCCCGCGCCTCGTGGGCGAGCTTGAGCGCCTCCGTGAGGCCGCCGGCCTTGTCGAGCTTGATGTTGATCGCGTCGTAGCGCCGGGCCAGGGCATCGAGCCCGGCGCGGTCGTGCAGGCTCTCGTCGGCGCAGATCGGGATCGTGCGATCGATCTCGGCCAGGAGACCGTCGTCGCCCGCCGGCAACGGCTGCTCGATGAGGCCGACACCCGCCGCCGAGCAGGCCATGAGGTTGTCGCGGATCGTCTCGGGGCTCCACGCCTCGTTGGCATCGACGATGAGGCGGGAATCCGGCGCGCCGCGCCGCACGGCGGCGATCCGCTCCGGATCGCCCGCGCCGCCGAGCTTCACCTTCAGCAGCGGTCGGTGCGAGGCCGCGCGGGCGGCCTCCTCCATCGCCTCGGGCTCGCCGAGGCTCAGCGTGTAGGCGGTGGTCACCGGACGCGGCGCGGCGACGCCCGCGAGTTCGTGGGCCGGCGTGCCGGTGCGCTTCGCTTCGAGATCCCACAGCGCGCAGTCAAGGGCGTTGCGGGCCGCGCCCGGCTTCATGCGTTCGGCAAGATCGAAGCGCCCTCCCCCGCCCGCGAGCCATCCGGCCTGCTGTTCGAGCGTCGCGGCGACGCTCTCGACCGTCTCGCCGTAGCGGGCATAGGGCACGCACTCGCCCCTTCCCCGAAAGCCGCCGTCCTCGATCGTCGCGACGACGACGACCGCCTCCGTGCGGCTGCCGCGGGAGATCGTGAACGATCCGGCGATGGGGAAACGCTCGACGGCAACGGTCAGACGCGGCATCGGCAGCCCTCCCTCAGGCCGGGAACTCGGCGGCGATCCGGTCCACGATCCCCTCGACGCCGAAGCGCACGGGATCGGTGGCGGGCAGACGATGGACGGCTTCCGCCTCGCTCAACAGGGCGCGCGCCTGCGGCTCGGCAAGCGCCTGCGTGTTCACGGCGATGCCGACGGGACGGATGCCGGGATTGGTGAGTGCGCCGCACCGGATCGTCAGGTCGATCACCTCCTGGATCGTCGGCAGGCTCGCCTCGACGCCGCGCATCCGGGTGCGCGTCGGCTCGTGGCAGACGACGAAGGCGTCGGCCTGCGAGCCGTGCAGAAGGCCGAGGCTGACGCCGGCGAAGGAGGGATGGAACAGCGAACCCTGCCCCTCGATCAGGTCCCAGTGATTCGGATCGGCGGCGGGGGCGACCCACTCGACGGCGCCGGAGATGAAGTCGGCCACGACCGCATCGATGGCGACGCCCCGGCCGGAAATGAACACGCCGGTCTGGCCGGTGGCGCGAAAGTCGGCATCGAAGCCGCGCTCGCGCATGCCGCGCTCCAGGGCGAGCGCGGTGTACTTCTTGCCGACGGAGCAATCAGTGCCGACAGTCAGCAGGCGCCGGCCCGGACGCTTGGTGCCCTTGCCGGTGGGGAAGGTCTCGGTGGTGTGGCGAACGTCGTGCAGGCTGCGGCCGTTGCGCTTGGCGGCCTCGGCGATCTGCGCGATCGAGCCGAGCCGCACGTGCAGCCCGCTCGCCACATCGAGCCCCGCATCGAGGGCGGCGACGATCTCCGCGACCCAGTGATCGGGCAGGACGCCGCCGGCATTGACGACGCCGACGACCATGGTCCTGCAGCCTTTGGCGACCGCCTCCTCCAGCGTCAGGTCGGGGATGCCGAGATCGGCGGCGCAGCCCTCCATCCGCAGCTGGCCGACGCACCATTCCGGCCGCCAGTCGTTGATGCCGTAGGCCGTCTTGGCGGCGAGCCGGTCCGGCACGTCGCCCAGGAACATCAGGTAGGGGGTGGCGATCTGCATGGGCGATGGTCCCGTCCGGAGCCAAGCTCCGCCTGAGAACGCCTCTATGCGCGATCCGTGCCCGATGCGCGAGGGAGAGCCGCCGCGCAATCTTGCAATGGCTCAGGCTTCCTCATGCTGAGGCGCTCGCGGCACGCGAGCCTCGAAGCACGCCTCGCCGGTTCTGCCATGGCTTCAAACGATTCGGCAGAATCTGGATCAGCCGTGCGCCGTGCTTCGAGGCCCGCTCTCGCGGGCACCTCAGCATGAGGAGCGTGGCGTGATCCAGAACCGGTGTCGGTTCTAATGCTCGATTCTCCGCACCGCCCCCTTCGCCGCGCTGGTGGCGAGCATGGCGTAGGCGCGCAGCGCCGTGCTGACCTTGCGCTTGCGCGGGGCCGCCGGGCGCCAGCCTTCCGCCTCGCGAATCGCGCGGCGCTCGGCCAGAACCGCCTTGTCCACGGCGAGGTGGATGCGTCGGTTCGGGATGTCGATCTCGATCCGGTCGCCCTGCTCCACGAGGCCGATCAGCCCGCCCTCGGCGGCCTCCGGCGAGACGTGGCCGATGGAGAGGCCCGAGGAGCCGCCGGAGAAGCGGCCGTCGGTGACCAGCGCGCAGGCTTTGCCGAGGCCCTTCGATTTCAGGTAGCTCGTGGGGTAGAGCATCTCCTGCATGCCGGGGCCGCCGCGGGGGCCCTCGTAGCGGATCAGCACGACCTCTCCGGCTTTCACCCGGCCGTTGAGGATGCCGTCCACCGCCGCATCCTGGCTCTCGAAGACGTGGGCGGTGCCGGTGAAGGTCAGGATCGAGGCATCCACCCCCGCCGTCTTCACGATGCAGCCGTCCTCCGCGAGGTTGCCATAGAGCACGGCCAGCCCGCCGTCCTTGGAATAGGCATGCTCCGCGTCGCGGATGACGCCCGCCTCGCGGTCGAGGTCGAGTTCGTCCCAGCGCGAATCCTGGCTGAAGGCCACCTGGGTCGGCACGCCGCCGGGCGCCGCGCGGAAGAATGTCTGGACGGCCTCGCTCTGCGTCTTGGTCACGTCCCAGCGGTCGAGCGCCTCGCCGAGCGTCCCGGAGCCGACATTGCCGACGGAGCGGTCGATCAGGCCGGCACGGTCGAGTTCACCCAGGATGCCCATGATGCCGCCGGCCCGGTGCACGTCCTCCATGTGGATGTCGGCCACCGCCGGGGCGACCTTGCACAGCACCGGCACGCGGCGCGAGAGCCGGTCGATATCGGCCATGGTGAAGGGCACCTCCCCCTCGTGCGCCGCCGCGAGAAGGTGCAGCACCGTGTTGGTCGAGCCGCCCATGGCGATGTCGAGCGTCATCGCGTTCTCGAAGGCGGCCATGGTCGCGATCGAGCGCGGCAGCACGCCGGCATCGTCCTGCTCGTAGTAGCGGCGGGCGAGATCGACGATCAGGTGCCCGGCCTCGACGAAGAGGCGCTTGCGGTCGGCATGGGTCGCCAGCGTCGAGCCGTTGCCGGGCAGCGACAGGCCGAGCGCCTCGGTGAGGCAGTTCATCGAGTTGGCGGTGAACATGCCCGAGCACGAGCCGCAGGTCGGGCAGGCCGAGCGCTCGATGATCGCGACGTCCTCGTCGGAGACGCGGTCGTCGGCGGCCGCCACCATCGCGTCGACGAGGTCGAACTTGCGGGTGACGCCCTTCATCACGACCTTGCCGGCCTCCATTGGGCCGCCGGAGACGAACACCGCCGGGATGTTGAGGCGGAGCGCCGCCATCAGCATGCCGGGGGTGATCTTGTCGCAGTTCGAGATGCAGACCATGGCGTCGGCGCAGTGCGCGTTGACCATGTACTCGACCGAATCCGCGATCAGCTCGCGCGACGGCAGCGAGTAGAGCATCCCGTCATGGCCCATGGCGATGCCGTCATCGACCGCGATGGTGTTGAACTCCTTGGCGACGCCGCCCGCCTGCTCGATCTCGCGCGCCACGAGCTGGCCGAGATCCTTCAGATGGACGTGGCCCGGCACGAACTGCGTGAAGGAGTTCACCACGGCGATGATCGGCTTGCCGAAGTCGGAATCCTTCATGCCGGTGGCGCGCCACAGGCCGCGGGCGCCGGCCATGTTGCGGCCGTGGGTGGTGGTGCGGGAGCGATAGGCGGGCATTTTTTGCATTATCGATGTTGAGCGGACATCCGGCGGCTGAACGTTCGTCCAAGCCGGTCCCTCATCCTGAGGTGCCCGCGAAGCGGGCCTCGAAGGATCCTCCAGGGACCGCGCGCGATCTGGAGGATCCTTCGAGGCTTGCGCAGTCGCGCAAGCACCTCAGGATGAGGTCGAGAGTAGGATCGGCGTCTTATCAAACCACCGCGGCGTGCTGCGCGTGCAGCCGGACGGACGCCGCCGAGAGCTTGTTGAGCGCCGAGAGATACGCCTTGGCCGAGGCGACTAGCGTGTCCGGGTCGGCACCGCGGGCGGTGACCGAGCGCTCGCCCGCCTTCAGGCGTACCGAGACCTCCGCCTGCGCGTCGGTCCCCTCGGTCACGGCGTGGACCTGATAGAGCTCCAGCATCGCGTCGTGGGGCACGATGGCGTGGATCGCGTTGAACACGGCATCCACCGGTCCGTTGCCGTCCGCCTCCTCGGTGAAGGTGCGGCCGTCCATCTCGATCTTCATCGTCGCGCGCTGCGGACCCCGCGTGCCGGCGATCACCGACAGCGAGACGAGCTTGATCCGGTCGTGGGCGGTGGCGAGCTTCTCGTCCACCAGCGCCTCGATATCCTCGTCGTAGACGTGCTTCTTGCGGTCGGCGAGATCCTTGAAGCGCTCGAACACGTCCTGGAACTGGTTGTCGGAGAGCGAGATGCCGAGCTCGGCCAGCTTCGACTTAAACGCGGCCCGGCCGGAATGCTTGCCCATCACCAGCGAGGTCTTGGCCAGGCCGACGGAGGCCGGGGTCATGATCTCGTAGGTCTCGGAATGCTTGAGCATCCCGTCCTGGTGGATGCCGCTCTCGTGGGCGAAGGCGTTCCGGCCGACGATGGCCTTGTTGTACTGCACCGGGAAGTTCGCCGCGTGGCTGACGAGCTTCGAGGCGCGGGTCAGCATCGTCGTGTCGATGCCGGTGTCGTAGGGCATCACGTCGGCGCGGGTGCGGATCGCCATGACGATCTCCTCGAGCGCCGCGTTGCCGGCCCGCTCGCCGATGCCGTTGACGGTGCACTCGATCTGCCGCGCGCCGCCCTCCAGGCCGGCGAGCGAGTTCGCCACCGCCAGCCCGAGGTCGTTGTGGCAATGCACGGAGAAGATCGCCTTGTCGGCGTTCGGCACGCGCTCGCGCACGGAACGGAACATCGCCCCGTATTCCTGCGGCGTGGCGTAGCCCACCGTGTCCGGCAGGTTGATCGTGGTGGCGCCCGAGCGGATCGCCGCCTCGACGCAGCGGCAGAGGTAGTCGATGTCGGTGCGGGTCGCGTCCATGGCCGACCACTCCACGTCCTCGACGAGGTCGCGGGCCTGGGTCACGGTCTTCAGGATGATCTCGATCACCTCGTCCTGCGTCTTGCGCATCTGATGGGCGAGGTGGATCGCCGAGGTCGAGACGAAGGTGTGGATGCGGCCGCGCTCGGCGTGGCGCACCGCCTCGCCCGCGCGGGCGATGTCGGCGGGGATGGCGCGGGCGAGCCCCGCCACCGTGGCGCGCTTGGTGCGCCGGGCGATCTCGGAGACGGCCTCGAAATCGCCATTGGAGGCGATCGGGAAGCCCGCCTCGATGATGTCGACGCCCATCCCGTCGAGCAGCTCGGCCACCGCCAGCTTCTCGTCGAGGGTCATGGTGGCGCCGGGGCATTGCTCGCCGTCGCGCAGCGTCGTGTCGAAGATGACGACGCGGTCCTTCGCGCTCTGAGTGGTGTTCGCCATGGGTCTTCGTTCCTCGCAGCCGACGCGCTCGACTCCTCGGGAGCGGCGCCGGAATGGCCTGTCTTCCGGTTGACGAGCGGCATCCCCTGAGAGCCCAGGCGGTCGCGCCCGGACGGCCCTCAGGGGCGGCTAAGAAGCAGGCCTACGAGAATGAGCGCGCAGGACGACGCGGCCGCGAGAGCGGCGCCATCGTTCAACTGCACGGAGCGGCCAGGGGCCACGCTCGATTCTCCTCAGAGGCTGACTCGCCGGCAGACCGCCATGCGTTCAGGGAGGCGGTATGTACCGATTGGCGGGGATCGTGACAAGCGCAAGCCAGCCCTGCGATTGACCGCCTCGTCCGACCGGGCGCACAACCCCGAGGGCCAAGCTTGGCTGCAGCGAACGCCCCTCTTGCAACCGGAGAGACCTGTCGTGCCCGCGCCGCTTTTCCGTTTCGCCCTGATCGCCGCACTCGGCGGCTGCCTCGGCGCCTGTCAGTCGAGCGCGCCGCCGCCGGTCGCGGCCGTGGCGGCGGCCCCCGCGGCCGTCCTCGCGCCCCTGCCGGCCGGCGCCGGCTGCGGCCCCAGCATCGCTCGCACGCAGGCCATCGTCGAGACCGACGTGAAGACGGGCGACCTCTCCGCGCCGGTCGGCACGCGCTTCAGCGCCGACCTCTCCAAGGCGGCGGGGGCCTGCGCCGCCGGTCGCGAAGGCGAGGCGATGAGCCTGCTCGCGGCGGCCAAGGCGCGCTACGGCTATCGGTAACGGCCGGGCTTTCGGCCCTCACTCCGGGAAGACGCTCGCGAGATAGGCCTGGACGAAGCCCGGCATCCGGGCCGCGTCGATATCGGCCCGCGAGCGGGCGATGACGCTGTGGGCGAGCTCCGGCTCGTCCTCGTGGCCGCGGTGCGCTTCGATGCGCGCCTTCAGCGCCTCGGCATCGCTCTCGAAGCGGACCGGGCGCAGGAAGGCGAGTTGCCCGTCGCCGCGCAGGAGCACCCACTCCTCCCCGGCGCCCTCGGGCAGAGTGAGACCGGTTTCCTCCAGGAACTCGCGCGCGGCGCTTCCGGCGAGATCGACGATGCCGTCGTCGCGCAGGTCGCCGGGATCGGGCGTGCCGCAGGGGAAGTAGATCTGGCCGGCATTGGCGGTGTGGGCGCCCATCACGCCGAGCAGCACGGCGCCGTCCCGGCTATGCGGGACGATCGCCGCGAAGGCATTGGCCACCAGCGCGTCCGGCACGCCCGCGTCGCGGAAGGCGATGAAGCGCGAGTAGCGCACCTCGAACAGGCTGACCTCGCAGGCGCCGTCGGTGACCGTGCAGCCGCTGGCGAGGTAGACCGGCCCGTCGAACAGGCCCGGCGTCCGCGCCTTGCGCCGCTCCCAGTTGCGGTCGATCGCCTCGGCATTGTCGCGGGCCCAGGCCCAGTCGTGATCGACCCGCCGAGCCGAGACGCGACGGAGCGGCGTGAGGCTGAAGCCGGGCGCGGCGTCGCCCGCGATCTCAACCGACACGCAGCACGCCCTCGCTCACCACCACGGCCTGCCCGCCGATCTCGACGGAGCGGAGGGCGCCCTCGCTGATGACGAGCTGCAAGTCGATCGTGCTCGGCCGCCCCATGGCGACGCCCTGGCGGATCACCACGTCGTGGGTGCCCTCGCCCAGCGGCTCGAACTGCATCAGGGCACCGGCGAAGGCGGCGGCGGCGCTGCCCGTGGCCGGGTCTTCGGCGACGCCGAGATGGGGCGCGAACATCCGCGCTTGGTAGCGATGCCCGACCCCTTCCGGATCGAGGGCGTAGAGGTAGAGGGCGTCCGCCTGCCCCTGCGGGAACATGCGCTCGAACCGGGCGGCATCGAGCCGGGCGCGGGTCAGCGCCTCGCCCGAGGCGAGCGGCACGAAGGTGAAGGAGGGGCCGGCGCCGTGCCGGCTCGGCTGATGACGATTGAAGCCGATCTCGGCGGGCTTGAGCCCGAGAACCCCGGCGAGGGCATCCTTCGCCCGGGCCTCGCCGAAATAGGTCGGGAGAACCGGCAGCTTGAAGCGGGCGCGGGCGCTGCGGCCATCCTCCGCCGCCTCGACGGCGCAGGCGAGCGTCCCGATCGCCTCCTCCAGGCCGAAGGCGGCGGCATCGACCAGGGCCGCCGCCTGCCGCTCGGCACGGTCGCGCAGGGCGAGGAGCACCGCCGTGCCGACGGTCGGATGTCCGGCGAAGGGCAATTCCCGGGCGGGAGTGAAGATGCGCAGCCGCGCCCGGTGACGCGGCTCCTCCGGCGGCAGGACGAAGACCGTCTCCGACAGGTTGAACTCGCGGGCGATCGCCTGCATCGCCTCCCCGGTGAGCCCCTCGGCATCGAGCACCACCGCGAGCGGGTTCCCGGCGAGCGGCGTGTCGGTGAACACGTCGAGGGTGGCGAAGCGGCGTTCCAGCATCACGGCTCCTTTGAGAGCGTTCAGACGACCTCGACGGGGAAGGCGAGACTCGGCGCGACGAATTCCTCCTGCGCCGCGACGGTCAGCAACTCTTCCGAGCCGGCCTCGGCCGTTTTTCGCAGGAGGCCGTGGATCGAGGCCGCCGCCATGCCGAGCGCCAGCGCCGCCGAACGGGTGCGCAGGTAATGCACCAGATAGAGCGCGGCGACCGCGTCGCCCGCCCCCGAGACCGCCTTCAGGTCGAGCCGGGGCGTGCGCACGCGCCAGAACGAGCCGTCCCCGGCCGCCAGCATGTCGATCGCGTCGGGCGGCGTCTCGGCGGTGGCAAGCGAGGTGACGAGCAGGACCCGCGGCCCGAGCGCCATCACCGAGGCCGCCGCCGCCTTGGCCGCCTCCAGCGTGTCGCTGGGCGCGCCGGAGATTAGGTCGAGCTCGAACTGGTTGGGCGTGAGGATGTCGGCCGCGGGCACCGCCTGCGCCCGCATGAAGTCGGCGATGCCGGGGCGGACGTAGACGCCGGAATAGGTGTCGCCGATCACCGGATCGCAGCAATAGAGCGCCTCGCGGTTGGCCGCCCGCACGGCGGCGACGGTCCGCAGGATCGCGGTGCCGATATCGGCCGAGCCCATATAGCCGGAGAGGACCGCGTCGCAGTCCTTCAGCGCGCCGCGCTCGGCCACGCCCTGCACCACCTCCTCCACCGCCGGCCCGTCGAAGACCCGCCCGCGCCACTGACCGTAGCCGGTATGGTTGGAGAATTGCACCGTGTGCACCGGCCAAACCTCGACGCCGAGCCGCTGCATCGGGAAGACGGCGGACGAGTTGCCCACATGGCCGTAGGCGACGTGCGACTGGATCGACAGAACCTTCATGGTGCTCCGGTATCCGCTTCCGGGCCGTGATAGCGCGGCTGAGGGCCGGGCGCATCCGATCCGCGCGGCGACGCGTTACGGCTCGGCCAGACAGGCCCATCCGCCGGAGTGAGTATGGATTTCGACGCCGCCCGCCAATCCATCCTCACCTTCGTCGAGACCTACAAGGCGTGGGCGCCGGTCGTGACGGGCGTGATCGCCTTCTGCGAATCGCTCGCCGTGCTCTCGCTGCTGGTGCCGGCCACCGCGATCCTGCTCGGCATCGGCGCGCTGATCGGCGGCAGCGACCTGCCGTTCTGGCCGATGGTGATCGGCGCCGGCATCGGCGCGGGGCTGGGGGATTGGGTCTCCTACGAGGTCGGGTTCTACTACAAGGACGGCGTGAAGCGCCTCTGGCCGATGAGCCGGCACCCGGAGATGACGGCGAAGGCCGAGGCCTTCCTCCGCCGCTGGGGCGCGGGGGCTATCCTCATCGGCCGCTTCATCGGGCCGGCGCGGGCGGTGGTGCCGCTGGTCGCCGGCAGCTTCGGCCTCGCCCGCATCCCGTTCCAGCTCGCGAACTGGAGCTCGGCCTTCGTCTGGGCCTTCGTGCTGCTCGCCCCCGGTGCCGGCCTGCTGACCTGGCTGCATTACTGAGCCGCCCGATCGAGACGTCATGCGCCGCTTCCCGCCCGAACGCATCGTCTGCCTCACCGAGGAGACCGTCGAGACGCTCTACCTCCTGGGCGAGGATCGCCGCATCGTCGGCGTCTCGGGCTACGCCGTGCGCCCGCCGCAGGTGCGCCGGGAGAAGCCGCGGGTCTCGGCCTTCACCAGCGCGGACCTGCCGAAGATCCTCGCCCTCGAGCCGGATCTCGTGCTCGCCTTCTCCGACCTCCAGGCGGAGATCGCCGCCAGCCTCGCCCGCGCCGGGGTCGCGGTCCACCTGTTCAACCAGCGCGACCTGGCCGGCTGCCTCGCGATGATCCGCACCGTCGGCGCCCTGGTCGGCGCGGCGGAGCGGGCGGATGCGCTGGCCCGCGGTTACGAGGAACGCCTCGCCGAGGCCGCGGCCGAGAGCGTAGGGCCGCGGCTCAAAGTGTATTTCGAGGAGTGGGACGAGCCGATGATCTCCGGCATCGGCTGGGTCTCAAACCTGATCGGCTTTGCCGGCGGGCAGGACGTCTTCCCGCAGCTGAGCCGCGAGCAGGCGGCGAAGGACCGGATCGTCACCTCGGAGCAGGTCGTCGCGGCGGCGCCCGACGTGATCCTCGCCTCGTGGTGCGGCAAGCGCGTCAATGTCGAGCGCATCCGCGCCCGGCCGGGATGGGGTGCCATTCCCGCGGTGGCGGCAGGGCGCATCCACGAGATCAAGTCGCCGTTGATCCTGCAGCCGGGGCCGGCGGCCCTAACGGACGGGTTCGCGGCGATCCGGGCGGCGCTGGCGATGTGACAAAGCGGCCGGTGACACCGATGGGGGCCCGCTGGCAGGATGCACCGACTCGATTCGGCCGCATCCGCAAGCCATCGCCCCCTGATGTCCACAGCCCTCGCCAACATCGTCCTGCCGCCCGATCGCCGTCAGTCGCCGACCGCGCTCAACATCCAGCGCGGGGTGAGGCGGCTTCTGGCCGAAATGGGCTGCGTGAGCCTGCCGGAATTCTCCCTCGCCAACGGACGCCGGGCCGACGTGATCGCCCTGTGCGGGGCCGGGCGGCTGACCATCGTCGAGATCAAGTCGAGCGTCGCCGACTTCCGCGCCGACCGGAAATGGCCGGATTACCGCGACTATTGCGACCGCTTCTTCTTCGCGATCCCCGAGACGGTGCCGGAGACGCTGATCCCGGAGGAATGCGGCCTGATCGTCGCCGATTCCTTCGGAGCGGCGATCCTGCGCGAGCCGCCGGACCATCCCCTGAGCCCGGCCCGGCGCAAGGCGGTCACCCTACGCTTCGCCCATTCCGCGGCCGGGCTCCTGCACGCCCTGGCCGATCCCGGTGCGATCCGTGAGGGAGCCCTCTGACGGCGCGCGCCCGTCGCGAAACGCGCCGAGCACGAACACCCGGATCGCCGAGGAGAGGTTGCGCTCGCCGCGCGCGGAATCGATCGCGCCGATCAACGCCTGAACCGACTGGCCGCGGTCGCGCGCGATCTCCTGCAGCGCGGTCCAGAACTCGGCTTCCAGGGACACGCTGGTGCGGTGGCCCGCGATCATCACCGAGCGTTTCGCGTTTTCCCGAATCATACGAGTTCCGGTGGGTCGGTTCGGTCCAGACCCCGCCACCGTCATTGCGAGGCGAAGCCGTGGCAATCCAGGGCGCGACCTTTCCGATTAGGGCGGCGCGCTGGATCGCGTCGGCTTCGCCTCGCGATGACGGAGTGGGGCCAAACCCGAGTGATCAACCGTGAACCGCATCATTCCTTGTCGGCGTCGGTCAGGCGGTGGCCCTCGTGGCGGGCCTGCTCGATCGCCTTGCGCGTCTCGGCCAGCGTCTTCGCCTTCTTCGGCCGGCCGAACTGAATGCGGTTCTCCGCGGCCTTGGCCTCCTTCGCCGCCTTCTCACGGTCCTTGCGCACCTGGCGCAGGTTGATGATCTCGGCCATCGCGTCCGCCCTCCCGACGACCCGGCGCGGAAGGCCCGCGCCAGGAAGCGAATCTAGCGCTTAATCCGCGCTCGGCGCCAGCATGGTTTCGGGGCGCACGACCCGCTCGAACTCCTCGTCCGTGACGTAGCCGAGCCGCAGCGCCTCCTCCTTCAGGGTGGTGCCGTTCTTGTGCGCGGTCTTGGCGATCTCGGCGGCCTTGTCGTAGCCGATCGAGGGGGCGAGCGCCGTCACCAGCATCAGCGAGCGGCTCATCAGGTCGCTGATCCGGTCGGTGTTGGCCTTGATGCCGACGACGCAGTTGTCGGTGAAGCTGACGGAAGAGTCGGCCAGGAGCCGCACCGATTGCAGCACCGCGTTGGCGATCACCGGCTTGAACACGTTGAGCTCGAAATGGCCCTGGCTGCCGGCGAAGCTCACCGTGGTGCCGTTGCCGACGACCTGGGCGCAGACCATCGTCAGCGCCTCGCACTGGGTCGGGTTGACCTTGCCCGGCATGATCGAGGAGCCGGGCTCGTTCTCCGGCAGCGACAGCTCGCCCAGCCCCGAGCGCGGGCCCGAGCCGAGCAGGCGGATGTCGTTGGCGATCTTGAACAGGCCCGAGGCGAGCGCCGTGAGGGCCCCCTGGAGGAAGACCAGGGCGTCGTGGGTCGCGAGCGCCTCGAACTTGTTCTCGGCCGAGGTGAAGGGCAGGCCGGTCAGCTCGGCGACCTTGGCGGCGAAGCGCTCGGCGAATTCGGGATGCGCGTTGAGGCCGGTGCC